>JASKZZ010000254.1 GCA_030147335.1 Herpetosiphonaceae bacterium
TGGCACAGCCGGTGGTACGTTAGCAGGCGCGGCAACTGGTGCGGCGATTGGGTCGGCGGGTGGTCCGGTTGGGACGGTGATTGGTGGCGTTGCAGGCGCAGTTACGGGTGGTGGCGTTGGCGCAGCTGGTGATGCCGCAGGCGCCGAGGCGACCGATAGTGATCGTGGCACGACGGAAAGCTTTGACTCGTCCATGGGCATGCGTGGCACAGACTACGGTAGCGCCCACACGGTAAGCAGCAGTGGCTTGGCTTCCACAAGCGATACCGGTATGGGTTCCGTGACACGACGTTCGCGTTCCTATGACGTCATGGACAGTGGCACCACTGGAATGACTGGCGGGCAGACCGGGGGTGAAGGTATGATTGAGAACTCCGCGTCTCGTCTCGGTAATACAGCAGAGCGCGGTCTTGGCACTGACCTTGACCGTGACGGTGATGTAGGCCAGCAGGACACACGCAACAACTACTAGTCGGCGGAACAATGTTATGGCGCCGCTGGAGCTTGCAAGCTCTAGCGGTGCTTTTTTTGCCTCGCGCCACGTTTTCGATGTATTGCCAGCATGATCCGCATAACCTGTATCAATCCACTACACTTCGGCTACACCATCAATGTAACGTGCAATCAAAGCTAGTCGGTCAATCGCTTCCAATGTAATTGGCATCGGTCCAGTCTCGGCGAGGTGCAGCACCAATGTTTGGCCAACATGCATGTGGTTGAGCGCCGTTGAGTTAAGCACAATAAGGCGGTGACTTCCAGGCTGTGCAAGTACCGGAATTGTTTGGCCTTGACGGACCTCAAGTTGTCCGTCCTGCATAACTCGCGGCGTGTTCGGTGGCGGCTGATCCATCTCGATTCATTGTCCTTTCGGGGACTCTATTCTATGCCTATGGTAGCACGTCTGCAAGTACCTTATATTCGTGATCAAGCCGAATATCTGCCACTCATTTTGCAGGTGTCGCTCATGCTAAATTCAATCATCTTGCGTGTGGTCATTGCTGCGCTATTATATGCTTGATGTGTACTTCACAACTGCGACTAAAAACTGGCTTGTATCTAATAAAACGTCAGGAAGGGTAGTGTAGTGCGTATAGCTATGCTCGCTCCTTTTGGTATTCGACCAAAAGGAACGTTGACTGCCCGAATGCTTCCGCTTGCCGTTGAGCTGCAACGTAAAGGGCATAGCGTACAAATTATCGCGCCATCCTACCTCAACCCTGCTGATGCCTACACAATTCGAGCCTACCACGGTGTCGTTGTTGAGCATGTGCGCTTACCACGATTCGGGGGGCCATTTGCAATCCTGGAAACGGCTACTTTGCTTCTTGCAGCTACATTACGCTTCTCGCCCGATGTGCTTCATTTGTTCAAGCCAAAGGGGTATAGTGGAATTGCGGCATTGTTCGGAAAGGCAGTTCGACCTCGACTCCCACTGGTTGTCGATACTGACGATTGGGAGGGCTGGGGTGGCTGGAATGATCTCGCTGACTACTCGCGTCCCATGAAATCCTTTTTCGCATGGCAAGAACGTACATTGCCACACCAAGCAGCGGCGGTTACCGTTGCTTCGCGCACCCTCCAAAGCCAGATGTGGGGCTTTGGGGTGCGGCCAGAACGAGTATGGTATGTGCCAAATGGCGTGTCGCCAGTGCCGCCATCACTTCCCGACCGTTATCAAGCGCGTCAACTGCTGCAGCTTGGCGATGAACCGATCGTGTTGTTGTACACGCGCTTTTGGGAGTACGCACTGCAAGATATTGTCGCTGTACTCCTTGCGCTACAAACTCACCATTGCCATGCTCGCTTGTTAGTGATCGGGGCCGGGGAGCGCGGGGAAGAGCATGAGCTGGCTCGTTTAGCAGAACGAGCGGGGGTTAGCGCGCGGCTGGATCAACGCGGCTGGGCTGAACAATCAACTATTGATGCTGCGCTTGCTGCTGCCGATGTTGCTCTCGCCCCATTCTCCGATACACTGATGAATCGCTCCAAGGGCATGGCCAAGCTCTTGCAGTTGCTTCATGCCGGCATCCCGACTATTGCAAGTCGTGTTGGCCAAGCAGCAGAATACATCGTAGATGGTCAAAGCGGCCTGCTGGTGCCTCCCGATAATGGTGGAGCGCTAGCCCAGGCTGTGCTTGAGCTGCTCGCTAACTCCGAGCGCGCTCGTGTACTTGGTGATTATGGCCAACGTCATGTTCTCGGTACATTTAGCTGGCCAAAACTGGCAACATCTCTTGAAGAAGTGTATTCATCGGTTCACACATCTGGGCACGCCTAACTACCAATAGGACTCCTGTTGGCTTGTATTGGGGCATATAGTAAGACGATGTGTGCAGGCGACGACAATCCATCACGGTACAATGTAGGCCACAGCGAAACGTGCCTGGTCGCTTTATTTACAGGTGAACCGGCCTTTGTCTCACCATCGCTCCTTTACGTCGCTGAAATGTGCTGTTGTTGCCGGCTGTGTCGGTCATCTGTTCCTACGCACAGCCTTTGCACGCTCGCCTCAGTGTTTTTATGCTGATGCCGGCATCAGGATGGTTCGCATATGCTAGATCGGATTGCCACACTTGAACGTGCCGAAACGCAACAAAACGTGTCAAGTCTGCCCAAACCGCTTGCGCTTTCACTCGTTGTTCCAATTCACAATGAAGAAGAAAATATTCTTCCGCTGCACGCTCGGTTTGTGGAGGTGCTGGCGAATGGGCCGTTGCGATACCGCGACAGCTACGAAATCATTTTGATTGATGACGGCAGCACCGACCACAGTTTCGATGTGTGCGCCGACCTTCAGCGGCGAGATCCGCGCGTGCGCGTGATTCAGTTTCGCCGCAATTTTGGCAAAACTGCGGCACTGCATGCAGGCTTTTCTGCTGCTCGTGGAGCACGGATGGTCACAATCGACGCCGATATGCAAGAAGACCCCGGCGATATGTTCCAACTGTTGGAGCATCTCGATGGCGGCTACGATATGGTTTCTGCCTGGCGCAAGCAGCGTAATGACCCTTTATCGAAAACAATGCCCTCACGATTCTTCAATGCTGTTGTGTCACGCCTTACCAATGTGCAACTGCACGACTTCAACTGTGGCTTCAAGGCATATAGCCGCGAGGTTGTGGATGACCTGCGTATTTACGGTGAGCTACACCGATTTATTCCTGTTCTGGCTCAACAGCGCGGCTTTCGCGTAACCGAAGTGCCGGTTAAGCATCAACGGCGGCGCTTCGGCAAAAGCAAGTATGGCGCTCGTCGTCTTGGCCGAGGCTACCTCGATTTCATCCAGGT
>JASKZZ010000362.1 GCA_030147335.1 Herpetosiphonaceae bacterium
GGTTCGATCAGATGCTCTGCAAAAAAGGTCTGCCAAGGTCCACAGCCACGAATGAACGGTTGCATCAGGGCGCGCTCGGCTTGCATCGTGTGGGCGAGATCGTGGGCGGCCCACTCATGGATCAGCTCTCCCAGCGTGACAGTTCCCAGGTCACTATGCTGTGCCTTATGGTTAAAGTCGTCCTCTGTGATTTGTGCCAGCGCTATCAGGCTTGCGGTACGCTGCCGAACGAAATCGGCCGCAAGCGTGGAAGACGATCCCGATTCGGCAGATTGCGTTCCCTGCCGATCAGGATCAAAGGCTGCAATATCTTGTTCCTGCCGCAGTGCCTCCAATCGCTCGTAAAAAATTCGCTCCGTGTCGATGATATGCTGTAAGCACTCAATAGCCGACCATTCCCCAGGAGCAGGGCGTTCGCGAATCAGTCCATCTGGTACCTCGTCGATCAGTTGAACCCAACGTTGTGGTGTGGTTGTTAGGATCGCGCGAATACGCGCCATGGTATTGCTCATTGTTTCCTCCTCGTTCCATAATTTAAGGACTACCTTGCCGCCAGCATAACATAGTCAACACTGTGTCCATGTCTGGTCAAGCTATGTCAACTCAACATCATCTTTCATGATGCCCGAAATCGGCAAAAAGCCTACGTTTAGCAACTCGAACATAACCGTTGAAGTCTGGCTTGTAGCATGGACTGCTCCACTTAAGCATTACGTGATAATCAAAAGTGTTGAGGACGATAGTGCCCATGCTACCGTGGAACATGGAGCTTGTTGGTCGTGTCGGGAACAACATCGGGTTGACCGACGCCGTCATCTCTACTGAGATTGGCTGTATTACGTAGAAGTGCTGTTTATGCTTTCACGCAGAAGTGACCGTACTTGTCACACTACTGGTGTACATGCAATATATGCTGATGTTACATAAAACGGTTCAACTTTCATATGGAGCCTACCAACCAAAAAACAGTATGGTCAGTTTGGCATGACAAACGCACTCAAGCAGTTCGTTCCCAAAAAGTTGGAGCCTTGACAGTGGCGGTACTCTGATGACGTGCTTTGCTTCTGACCACTGGAACTGCTGTCCCACTGCGAGTTTGCACTTTTCCATCTTCGCTTTCAAACCAAACAACGGTTGATGAAAATCATATGGGCAAAGCCATGGAGAGCATCATGTCCCAAGAATATATTGAAATCCGCGGCGCGCGCGAAAACAACCTAAAGAATGTATCGTTGCAGATTCCCAAGCGCAAGATAACAATCTTTACTGGCATTTCCGGTTCCGGCAAGTCGTCAATTGTCTTCGATACGATTGCTACGGAAGCTCAGCGCTTGCTCAACGAAAATTTCAGCATGTTCGTTCGTAATTTTCTGCCACGCTTTGCCCAGCCGGATGCCGATGCTATCGAAAATCTGAGTATGGCGATAGTGGTGGACCAGAAGCGCCTTGGTGGTGGCTCGCATTCGACCATGGGTACCATTACTGATATTTCCCCTGTGCTGCGCTTGCTGTATTCTCGTGTCGGTCAGCCATTTGTTGGCTACTCCAATGCATTTTCGTTCAATGATCCTCAGGGTATGTGCTCCGAATGTAACGGCCTTGGTCGCAAAATGGGAGTTGTCTCAGATACGTTCCTGGATATGTCGAAGTCGCTTAACGAAGGGGCTGTCCAGGTTCCGGTGTTTGCTTCCTGGGAGCGGGATAGCTATGCTAGCTCGGGCTTCTTTGATAACGACAAAAAGCTGGCAGACTATACCGAGGAAGAAATGGAACTGCTCCTGCATGGCACGGCTCGTAAGTTCAAGTTGCAGATTGGCAACAACACGATGAACGCGACCTACATGGGGGTTATCGAGCGATTCAATCGAGCATACATCAAGCGTGATTTCAAAACTTTATCGGAGCGCACTCAGAAAGCAGTATCGCGCTACCTCACCATGCAGCAGTGTCCGCTTTGTAAAGGCGCTCGCCTCAGTCAAGCGGCTCTTGCATGCACAATAAATGGTCATAACATTGCGGAGCTGTCCGCGATGGAAGTGGGTGAGCTGATTACTATCCTGAAAGAAGTACACGATCCGGCCGCAGCGCCTATGGTCGGCAGCCTCACTGAGCGGCTGCAACATCTGGTTGACATCGGCCTTGGATATCTTAGCCTTGATCGTGAAACTGACACTTTATCCGGCGGCGAGTCTCAACGAGTCAAAATCGTTAAGCACTTGAGTAGTAGTCTTGTGGATGTGATGTATATCTTTGATGAGCCAAGTGTGGGCTTGCATCCGCGCGATGTACATCGTATGAACGAGCTGCTTCAGAAGCTACGTGATAAGGGCAACACGGTGATTGTGGTTGAACACGATCCTGATGTTATTAAGGTTGCCGATCATGTTGTCGATGTTGGACCGCGCGCAGGTAGTCGTGGCGGTACGATTGTGTATGAAGGTAGCTTCGATGGCCTGATCGAGGCTGATACCTTGACGGGCAAGCATCTAAAACAGTCGATGCCGCTCAAAGCCAGTGTTCGTTCGCCACGAGGGCAGCTATCGATCGTCAACGCCAACGTGAACAATCTACAGAACGTCACCGTCGATATCCCAACCGGCGTGCTGACGGTCGTGACCGGTGTTGCCGGTTCGGGGAAGAGTTCGCTGATAAACCAGGTGTTTTTGCGACAATACCCCGAGGTGGTTGTGATCGATCAATCATCGGTAGGTACCTCGACGCGCTCCAATCCTGCGACCTACACTGGGATCATGGACGACGTGCGCAAAGCCTTTGCAAGCACAAACAACGTCAACCCTTCGCTATTTAGCTTCAACTCAAAAGGCGCTTGTGAAAACTGCCAGGGTTTGGGCGTCATATACACGGATCTGGCATTCTTGCAAGGCGTGAAATCGCCATGTGAAATTTGTGAGGGCAAGCGGTTTAAGGACGACGTGCTTGCCTATAAGCTGAACGGTAAATCGATTGCCGACGTGCTTACGATGACCGTCTTGCAGGCGCTTGATTACTTTAATATTAAGGAAGTTGTGCGCAAGCTGCACGCCATGCGTGATGTAGGTCTCGATTACTTGACCCTGGGACAACCCTTGAGCACAATGTCCGGCGGCGAGTGTCAACGCATCAAACTTGCCAGCGAACTGCACAAAAAGGGCAGTATTTATGTGCTGGATGAGCCGACTACCGGTCTGCATATGTCGGACATCGGTCAGTTACTGGTGATCATAAATCGGCTGGTTGACAGCGGCAATACCGTCATCACGATTGAGCACAACCTCCATGTGATCAAAAATGCTGATTGGATCATTGATATGGGACCCGAGGGCGGTCACAAAGGCGGAAGAGTGATGTTTGAAGGCACCCCAAAGCAGCTCCTGCATGCGCAGCACTCGCTCACAAGTGCTTATATGCGCAGCGCGTAAGGTGGTCGCATACGAGACATAAGGCGGTAGCATGATGAACCTACATCAGTTCCTATGAACACGATTATCCGAACGCACTGGAAGAATCTGCAATCTCATGATGGAAACACCCGTTATGAGTCACTTAATGCGCTGCTTGCTATCACCGAACAGTGCGTAGATTGGGCTTATGAGATTTGGGATGAGCTGGTAGAGAACTTGCGCCACGCACATAACCACCAGCGAGCGATTGCGGCCCAATTGCTGTGCAACCTTGCCAAGAGTGACCCTGAGCAGCGTATGTTGAAGGACTTTGATGCGCTGCTTGACGTGACAAGAGACGAGCGATTCGTGACGGCGCGGCATTGTTTGCAGGCAATCTGGAAAGTTGGGGTTGTTGGAGCACCACAACAGCAGCTCGTGGTTGATCGTCTCGTCAGTCGATTCCAAGACTGTGGTCTGGAAAAGAATAGCACCTTGATTCGCTACGATATTCTTGAAGGCTTGCGGAAGCTGTATGACGTTATGCATGATGAGCAAATACAAGAAGTGGCGCTGGCTTTGATCGCGACGGAAGCTGATAGCAAATACCGTAAAAAGTACACGACACTATGGAAGTCCGCAGTCTTGCCGCTCGATCATCACTGATGCAGCAGTTGTGTGGCGATTGGGGTCTTTTTGCGACATGGTAGTGCAACATCAACGATGTTAGCTGCTACCACAAGGTCATAGTCTGCTGTGACAGTAGATGTCACTTTGTTGCGGTAACGTGTGTTTAGTGATACGGGAACCAGATTATCGCAAACATACGTGACTATCAAAGGAGTTAAAAGCATGACAACTACTGCACAGACTGGCTATGCTTCAGTACATGGTCTTAACATGTATTACGAGATCCATGGTGCAGGGCAGCCACTTGTTCTGCTGCATAGCGCGTTCTCGGCGATTGGGACTTCCTTTGGCGCGCTCCTACCAAAGCTGGCTGAGACCCGCAAGGTGATCGCTTTTGAGCTACAGGCGCACGGCCGTACTGCCGATATTGACCGACCAATGACCATTGAGCAGCTTGCCGACGACGTTGCCGCCGCAATCCGCCATCTTGGAGTCGACCAGGTCGATATCTTTGGTTACAGCTTGGGTGCCGCTATTGCTTTGCATGTCGCCCTTCGGCACCCCGATGTGGTGCGCAAACTCGTGCTTGCCTCGGTCTCATTCAACAAGAATGGGTTTCATCCAGGGCTGATGGAGGGCATGGAGAACATGACGCACGAAGCTCTGGTTGGATCGCCCTGGCATGACGAATACATCAGCATCGCGCCCAGGCCGGATGATTTCGCCACGCTGTTTGCTAAAAAAACACAGATGGATCAGAACATCCCGGACTTGTCGGCTGAGGCTATACAAGCGATCAAGGCGCCGACCCTGGTCATTATGGGGGACTCGGATATTATCCGTCCCGAACATGCGGTGGAGATGTTTCGCTTGCTTGGCGGCGGCGTGGCTGGAGACCTGGTAGGACTACCACAGGCACAACTCGCGATTCTTCCCGGCACTACCCATGTAACAGTTGTGAGTCGTGCCGATCTACTGCTGGCGATCATTCCACCATTCCTTGATGCGCCTGTGCCTCAAGCAACATAACTCCTGGAGCTGCAACGATGAGCAGCGATCGACCGGACAGCGATCTCCCAACCGCGTTAGCCAGTCCCGCACGACGAGCGCTGGTTGCAGCTGGATATTTACGACTCGATCAACTTACGGCCATTAGCGAGGCCGAGCTTCTACAACTGCATGGAATGGGTCCTAAAGCACTGGAACAAATTCGTCGTGCTCTTGCCGCAAGGGGCCAATCGTTTGCGGAAGACTCAGGAGAATATCCATGAGCAGTGTAATTTACTCCATGATGGTATCGCTTGATGGTTATATAGCAGGACCGAATGGAGAGCTTGATTGGCCCATCATCGATGAGGAGTTGCACACGTTCGCCAACGAAGAAGCGCGTGACACGGGCACCTTTCTGTATGGACGGCGGTTGTACGAGATTATGGCGGACTACTGGCCGACGGCAGACACGGACCCTTCCATACCGGAATATATGGTGGAGTTCGCCCGTATTTGGAAGGATAAGCCCAAGATTGTTTTCTCCAAGACTCTTGATGATGTCGCATGGAACAGCAGGCTGGTTCGTGATAACATCGCCGAAGAAGTGCGAAAGTTGAAAGAACAGCCGGGCAAGGATTTGAGTGTCGGAGGTGCTACGCTTGCCGCAACCTTTATGCAGCTCGGCTTAATCGACGAATACCGTTTGCTCATTCACCCAATTATCTTAGGGAACGGGATACCCTTCTTCCCACCATTGAACGACCGTAGCAGCCTACGGCTTGTTGAAACACGCACCTTCCGCTCTGGAGTGGTGTATCTCCTTTATCAGCGTTTAGGCAACAATCACGTGCAGTAACGCAGGATCTTGTGTTGACGCCTAGCAGTTGACGATAGCAGATCAACCGGCGGCTCGTGCATGCGCCACACTGGATGTTCAATTGGTAGCGTGCGAGGTGCTAATTTACCGCAACGCGTACCGGCGCGCATCACCGGAAACGCAGAGGAGCAATCAAGATGAGTAGCGTACGAGTGCTCGTTGGCACGCGTAAAGGCGCGTTTATCCTGACAGCGGACGGCAAGCGCGAACGATGGGATGTCAGCGGCCCTCACTTTGCCGGGTGGGAAATCTACCATCTTGCCGGATCGTCCGTCGATCCCAATCGTTTGTATGCGTCACAGTCGACCGGCTGGTTTGGCCAGCTCATCCAGCGCTCCGACGACGGCGGTGCGACGTGGGAACCTGTCGGCAACGAGTTCGCGTATGAAGGCGTTCCCGGCACGCATCAATGGTATGACGGTACGCCGCACCCTTGGGAGTTTAAACGTGTTTGGCATCTTGAGCCATCGCCGATTGATGCGGATACCGTCTATGCTGGAGTGGAAGATGCGGCCCTGTTTCGCAGTGTGGACGGCGGACGCTCGTGGCAGGAGCTTGCGGGACTGCGAGGCCATGGCTCCGGCTCTCGTTGGCAGCCGGGCGCCGGTGGGCTTTGCCTGCACACGATCTTACCCCATCCGAGCGATCCTGATCAAATGGTCATAGCTATCTCGGCGGCGGGCGCTTTCCGTACCGACAATGGCGGCACGACGTGGCAGCCAATAAATCGTGGCCTAAAATCCGACTACATTCCCGATCCCGACGCCGATGTCGGTCACTGTGTCCACAAAATCGCGATGCATCCGTCGCGGCCAGATGTGCTGTATATGCAAAAACATTGGGACGTTATGCGTAGTGATAATGGTGGCGCGTTGTGGCACGAGGTCAGCGGAAACTTGCCGTCCGACTTCGGGTTCCCAATCGCCGTGCATGCGCATGAGCCGGATACGATCTATGTCGTCCCGATCACCAGTGACTCGGAGCATTTCCCGCCGGAGGGGAAGCTGCGAGTGTACCGCAGCCGGACGGGCGGCAATGAATGGGAAGCGCTCACGAACGGTCTGCCGCAACGCGATTGCTACGTGAATGTTTTGCGTGATGCGATGGCGGTTGACACGATCGATCCATGTGGACTGTATGTTGGTACAACTGGTGGTCAGGTGTATGCGTCCGCGAATGGCGGCGATACATGGGCGCCAATCGTCCGCGACCTTCCGTCCGTCCTGTCGGTGGAGGTCCAGACACTGCCATGATCCGAGTTATGTTACCCGCTCATTTGCGAATGCTGTCCGGCGTTAAGGGCGAGGTAGAACTGCATGTCGAGGGGCGTGTCACACAGCGCTCAGTCCTTGACGCGCTTGAAACCATGTATCCGATGCTGCGTGGAACGATCCGTGATCATGGGACGCTGGATCGCCGTCCGTTTGTGCGGTTCTTTGCCTGCGAGGAAGATCTGTCCCATGAGTCACCGGATGCGCTGCTGCCAGATGCGGTTGCGGCTGGGATTGAGCCTTTCATGATCGTGGGAGCGATCGCAGGAGGTTAACAGCGCGACCAAGGAGCAAGGCAGGAACAAGATATCGTCATGCTAGCTCACCTTGTACTGTGCTTTGCTCAGGGCGACATGCAGGTGAGCTAGTTGTCTTCGTTGATCCGTATGGTATCGTACTACAAACTAGCAAGTCTGAATTTCCTGCGCACTCACCCCACTATCTAAGCATAGTCCTCAATAGGACAAACATAGTTGCGCATGTAGACCAGAGGATGTAGGTCATCGCGGTACAGTCTTGTATTCTGGTTAAGCGTAGACACTCCCTCGTGTCCCATGTCCTACCACCGCTTGCTGTATTTCGCAAAAATGCTTCTGCTCTCCGTTGTCGAAAGGGAAGCGGTGTCTGCTGAGTGCTGGCTCTTGATGTTGAGGCTCATACCATGATTTACACTGACACATCGGTGTCGTCCGCTACAAGCGTGCTTGAGATGCTGCTTGTCCAAACGATGCGCGCAATCCGTATTGCCGTAAGCGTTTTGGTAATCCTGTCTGCTGCCCTGTTGCTCGTTCCGGCCAATCGAACCCTTCCGGTACTCCTGCTTCTCATTGCAACCCTCGTTGAAATTGGAGCAGCTGAACAAGTCTATGGCTAGTCCGTCGGAAGCAGGTGCGACAGGCGGCAATGACCTACATCATGATCACACTGGTTCTGATCGTCCTGGTAAGCGTTGTCCTGGGCGCACCAGCGTTTTTTGGTGTTACTACTGCGTTGGTGGTAGTGATGGGCGCGCTCTTAATCGGCCCACGTGCAGTCCTGCCACCCGGCATCAGCAGTATTGCGTTGACGGGACTGCTTGCTTTTGCCGAGCGGCGCGGCTGGCTGACTGAGCTTCAGTTTCAGGGTGCGCCTGAACACGTGGTAACGTTGCAACTGGCGTTTGTGATCGTTGGTTTTATTGTGCTAATGGTGTTTAGTGCGCTTGTCAGTGATCGCCTGCGTGCAAGTGTTGTGGCAGTTGAGGAGCGTGCAGCGGAAGCGGAGCGAGCCTGGCACAAACAAACAACGGTCGCTGAGCAACTTACGGCGGATGTGGCTGAGCAGGAACGGCTGCTTGCCGTGATCCATGACTTGGAGGTGCCGCTTGTGCCAATCCTTCCGGGCGTAGTTGTTGTTCCGCTAGTCAGCCATTTGGGTGCGGAACGGATGGCCAAGATTGAACGGCGGGTGCTAGACTTTGTAGCAGCTACACGAACTGACTCTGTCTTGGTTGATATTACAGCCGTACCCCAGCTAGATGCTGCCGGCGTTACCGCAATTATTCGTCTTGGTCAAGCTCTGCGCTTGCTCGGCACACAAATGATTTTGACAGGTATTACAGCGGTAACTGCTCAAAATCTGGTGCATTTCCAAATTGACGTAGCAATGATGCCAACGTATGCAACTATTGAGGATGCCTTGAGCCGGATGGTCAATACGCGGCAGCTACTGGCGTCGTCCGCGTATTAACCATCCTTGTCCCCCGAATGGGTTGTGGAATTTATTGACGTTGACATGGTGCAAGAAATTCGGTCGTATTAAAACAGTTGTAGCTCTGGAGTGCTTACAAGCGGCCGTGAGTGGGAAACGGCCACGGCAGGACGTTCCCGCCATGCTTGTAGGTACGTCTGTGAGAGAAAGAAGGAGTGAGGGACAGCGATTGCGCCAAACAATTCCGTCGTGGACGAATGATCGGGCGGGATTGACGAGCTACATTCAACGATCTGGACGCTAACGAGGCACAGAACCGGTAGACAAGTACCGGTCAGGGCAAGTTGGCCCTCAAAATGAGGTACGTAGATCAGCTCTTGAAAAAGACGTCAGCTACGTTGCAATTTTTCCTGGCAAAATGGGTAAATACTAGGTATTTACGTAGGCATATGTGGTACGAAATATGCTAGTGTTGTTCGATCATGGAAACACGAAAGAGCAACGCACGCACACTTGGACTAGGCATCGGGCTTGGTGGGCTTGCGCTCGCCGGCATTATGAGCTGGTTCAACATGTCCGGCAACACCACTGATTTCGTCGCACCCCCTGTGCGTGAGGCGCAGGCAGCTGAGCGAGAAGCTGCCCCTGCGCCAACGTTTGTTCCGACGAGTCCACCATTAGCAACGTCACAACCTTATCTGACGCCAACGCCGATCCCAACGTCCACTTCACTGCCAGCACCAAAACGCCCAACATCTGCACCGGCTGCAGTGTCAGCACCGGAGGTTGTGACAGCAGGCGACGCAGCACGTTCGGTGCGCCAACAGAGCGTACCCACACCGATTCCGGCGCAACGGATTGTGCCAAGCCCATCGCCGGTACCACCGGTAGTATCGAAGCCGTTGGCACCACCGGTTGTTGAAAGTCCACCACCACCTCCCGCAGTGCAGGGAGCCGTGGTTAATAATCCAACCGCGCAACCAGCACCGCCGGTAAAAGCACAGCCGCCAGTGGCGAAGCCGAAAGCTCCGCCTGCAGCACAATCAGCTCCACCACCACCGCCGCCAGCTGCAAAGCCGAAGCCGAAAGCTCCGCCTGCAGCGCAACCAGCGCCACCACCGCCGCCAGCTGCGCAACCAGCACCACCACCGCCGCCAGCTGCGCAGCCTGAGCCGAAGAAAGAAGAACCAAAGCAGGAAGAACCGAAGAAAGAAGAGCCGAAGAAAGAAGAGCCGAAGAAAGAAGAGCCGAAGCAGGAAGAGCCGAAGAAAGAAGAACCAAAGCAGGAAGAACCAAAGCAGGAAGAACCGAAGCAGGAAGAACCAAAGCAAGAAGAACCAAAGCAGGAAGAGCCGAAGAAAGAGGAGAAAGACGACAAAGGTGATGGTGGTGGCAAGAAAAAGTAACTGATTGCTGCCCAAGTCACAGTCACAGCGACAAAGCCGCTCCGCAAAGTGGTAGGTTCTAGGTTCATTCCACAAAGGGGCCTTTCTCCCGGCACAAGTACCAGGGAGGAGGCCTTTCCTTCTTAAGTCGTTATGACGTGGATTCCGCGCGCCTCACAATCAGTAACTTCTCAGACGTCGCCTTCACTGCGATCTCGCTTGGCCCCACAAACGGTGATCGCTTCAGCCGTGTTATCACGGTATCGATGAGATTTCTAGCATCGAGCCAACCGAGTGGTCGACCACCCGTGTGTCATGTATGGCAAACGTGATCGTGTGTTGCCGATTGATCGGTATAGTTGACATAGTGTGCCACACGGTATGCCCGTTGGCTAATGTTATCGTCATACGGCACAGATCTTGACGGTATGACATATACACATTTTTGACAAAGATGAGGATATTATTCAACTATAGGTATGAGCGTTGATGCATAGCGGATGTGATATGTGTCACTTTGGTAGAATATTCTCTTAAAAAAGTGAAGGATCAAGATGGAGAAATCAACTGTGCCAGAAATAATTCAACCCGGATGGTACTGGCATCATCACTCACAACGGCCAGCGTATGTTTTTCACACCGAAGCGGGGTGGCAAGCACAGTTTGTTGGGGGTGATGCCGAGCAAGAAGGAGCAATCAATCATGACGGGCAGCTCACTGGTCTCCGGATCGATCTGCCACTGGAGCTTTACCTCCAATTTGTTCCACTGTCTCGCCGCGCAAGCGTTGAGGTAGATCGACGTCGCAACCCGATGTACCCACTGGTTCTCCCTTGTGCCCAGTGCGGAAACTTGGCGCCAAGCTCCTTTAAGCCGGTCGGTGATGGAACATGGGTTGCGCAGCCCTACTGTGATGTGCATTTAGCTGAAAAACGATGATACCTACGCAGCATACACTCACGGCAGCATGTGGTTTTTGTCGGAGCTGTATTGTGCAGCGTTATTGACTGCGCTGATGTGGCCAAGATCTCAAGGTGATTGAGCACATGGCAACACAGCGTACATTATCTGTTTGCGCCATATAAGAAGGAGCAGAGCATGAGCTTTTCGATTGAGCGCTATATGAATGTGCGCCAAGCCTATTGGCCGCGCTTCAGTGCTGACGGACAACGTATCACCTTTCTAGCCAATATCACGGATGTGCCACAGGTCTGGCAAGTTCCGGCAACAGATGACCGGCACGTTATTGGATGGCCGGAGCAACTGACGTTTGGGGCGGATCGTTGCCTTGGTATCTGGCCCTCCCCGCAGCCCGGTGACTCCAGTTTGGTTTACGCGCGTGACGTTGGCGGTAATGAGAATGCTCAGCTTGTGCTGCTTGATCCGGTTCACGGCATAGAGCGCGTCCTTACCGATGGCTACGAAGGCGTAATGCATATATTCGGCGAATGGTCGGCGGATGCGCGGCAGATTATGTTTGCCGCTAACCGGCGTGAGCCTAGCCGCTTCGACTTGTATGTACAGCCCGTATCAGGAACGGCGCGCATGGTGTGGCAGCACAACGAGTCAGGATTTTTGTTCCATCAGACGTTCTCACCAGACGGTCGTCACGCCGCTGTCATTCGCGCTTCCAGTGGTACACGTAATGATCTTTTTGAAATTGATCTGGAGACTGGCGACGCACGGCAGATAACACCCGGCAGCGAAGACGCGCGCTTTAACGCGGTTCGTTACAGTGTTGACGGCCGTTCACTGTTTGTCACTACCGACCTTGGCGCAGATTTTCTGTATATCGCGCGCCTGGATTTGGAAACAGGTAACTTGGAGCAGGTCGTCAGCGTTGCGTGGGACATTGAGATCATGGAGCTATCGCCGGATGGTCGGCAGTTAGCCTATGTCGTCAACGCAGGTGGAAGCTCAGATCTGTACCTGCTCGATCTCGAAACAACAACTACGCAAACGGTACCTGCGCCTGAACCAACTCCCGGAGTCGTCGGCTACTTCGACCATCAGCTTGCGTTCAGCCGGGATGGGCGATACCTGGCTTTTTCGTACACCAGCGCAACCCGCACCTCTGATGTGTACCTTTGGCAGCTCGAAGGAGGAACGCCGCACCCGATCACGAGATCGTC
>JASKZZ010000391.1 GCA_030147335.1 Herpetosiphonaceae bacterium
CGCATACACCTGTCCATCCTCAGAGCCAACCACAACGATTTCGCCCCAGGTTATGGGTGATGAGGAGATGCCGCCGAGCGTTGCTCGCTTCCAGCGGAACTCGCCGGTACCGGCATCTAATGCGTACAGGTTGGTGTCATATGAGCCGACGTAGAGCATATTGTCGCGTACATGCGGTGACGAGCGAACTTCGTCCTCGCAGGCGAACTTCCAAACCAACTCAGTTGACGCGCCTTTACCACTGCGAGGCAATACAGCAGGTGCTGATATGGAAACGGGCGTTGCGGGACCAATGCCGCGAAGGCTTGGCACTGATTGGAGCAAAGCTTTGAACTCGGCGGCGCTTTGTGGTCGCTGTGCCGGATCATATTCCAGCGCCTGCATGACTATGGCTTCCATCTCAGCCGAAATAGCTGGGTTAAGCTGGCGGATCGGACGCTCGTGGAAGGTAAACGGTGTTTCCGTGCGAGGGTCGGCGTTGGTCAGTAGGTGATGCATGGTCGCGCCAAGGGCGTATATGTCACCGCGCGGATCTGCCACGCCACGGTACTGCTCGGGCGGCGCGTAGCCTTCCGTGCCAATCATGGTGCCTTTGCGCTGATTTTGCTGGAAAATGCGGGCGATGCCGAAGTCGATCAGGATAATGCGGTCTTCGGGCGTGACGATCACGTTGGACGGCTTCATATCACGGAAAATAATTGGCTCAGGAGTGTGGCCATGCAGATATTGCAACACATCGCAAATTTGTAGCGCCCAGTTTCCGGTGCGCTGCTCGGCAATAGGCTCTTTGACTTGATCCAGCGTCGCTTCAAGGTCGCGGCCCCCAATCAACTCCATAATGAGATAGATTTTGCCGTTTTCCTCGAAGAAGTCGTAGACTTTAGGAATAGCTGCATGGCTTAGTGTTGCCAATAATCCTGACTCGCGCTCGAAGTTTTTGAGTGTCAACATCCGCGTACCTGAGTCGGGCGCGCTTTGAAACATTTCTTTGACCGCGCAGGGACGAACAACATCTTTGAAGCGGAGGTCGCGGCCGCGGTACACCAGGCTCATACCGCCAACGCCAAGCACAGTTTCAACAGCGTAGCGTCCTTGAAGCACGGTGCCACTTGGCAACATTTGAAGGTTAGCAGTCGCCTTGCGAATACTGCCTGTACCAAAACCTGTAGCCGGGCGCGGAATTGAAGCCATCGACGCCGAAGACGGTGCTGCGGCTGACTCGCTGGCGGTGGTTGTGGCTGACGACTGAGGGAGTGAAATTCCCTTCGTCGTGCCACCTTTTTTGAGCAACGACATACCGCCTCCGTTAAGGGGAAATAGATAATGGGATAGGAACGGCGGGCGGCAACTAGAAGAAGTGCAGAAAAAGAAAGGTCGCCCGACCACTGGTTCCCAAAATACAAACTAAGGTGGCGGCATTATAGAAGCGCGGCGCGGCGGAGGGCACAGACCACAGTCCTGATCTTGAATAAGACAGATTGCGGTCGCGACGTGGCGTTTATGGTTAGCGCCACGCAGGTTGGAGAAGAGGCTGCCAGCAGAATTAAAAGACCAAGGCTCGGCGGCGCATATCAATGCTTTGGAGCAGACCAATTGCGGCGAGCACTGTGATCGTGAAGGAGCCACCATAGGAGATGAATGGCAAGGGAATGCCGGTCACAGGCATTATTCCGATATTCATGCCGACATTTTCAAGCGTGTGGATCAACAGCATGCCAAACACACCGGTCGCAATCAGTTGCCCGAACAGGTCGCGGGCACGAGCCGCGACGGTGATTGCTTGCCATAACACAAGCGCGAGGAATGCGAGCATGGTCGAAGCGCCGGCAAAACCTAGCTCTTCAGCCGTCACGGCGAAAATGAAATCGGTGTATTGCACCGGCAGGAAGTTACGCTGACTTTGCGTGCCCTGAAGCAGGCCTTGCCCAAACAGCCGGCCATTTCCGACCGCTACTTTTGAAGCATGAACATTGTAGAAAACGGCTTGAACAGCCTCACGCTCTTGCTTATCGACAACCTGTTCAATCTGGCTTTCATCCATCACAAACGCGGTCAAGCGGCCACGTTGATACGGCTGCAGCACTTCGGTCCAGCCGATGTACAGCACAGGCGCAGTAATCAAGAGCAGCACTGCAATCTGCTTCCAGGTAATGCCGCCGGTCCAGGCCATCGTCAGCCACACAACGCCGATCACCATTGCCGTGCCAAGGTCTGGTTGGGCGAGAACCAACGCGAGCGGGATGCCTGCTAGCACCAGCGAGCCGAACAAGGTGAGCCACGAGCCACGCTGTTCTTCACGGCTGGCCCACCATCCGGCAAGACCAATGATCAGCAGGAGCTTGGCTGGTTCTGACGGTTGTCCACTGGCGCCGACCAACCAGCTTTGCGCGCCACTCGAAATTTTGCCGGCAATCAAAATGTACGCGAGCAGCACGACCATCATGACATACAACCAGCGCGTCAACAGTTGGAAGTTATGGTAGTCGAACAGCGTCAAGAATAGCATTGTACCGACGCCAATGGCCAGCCACACCATATGAAACGCGAACTGATTGTCGAGCTTCCAAATGTTTCCGGTGTAATTTCTGCCGATTGTGGTGCTGTAAACCATTGCTACGCCAAAGCCAAGCAGCACAAGCACACTGATGAGCAGGTAGAAGTTGTAGTCTTGCCAACGTCGTGAATACATATATTGTTGATTCGCTGATAATGAGTTTAGGCAGCTCAAGCCGCTTTGCGTCGAGCCTAGCCGATTATACCGGATTTGATAGTGGTTAGGCTAGATTTCGAGGTGTTTCTGGTTCGCAATCCCTTGCTTGCTGTTTTCGGTTGGGTGCTCTAGCCCAATGCTATAATGGCGCAATATTCATACACAATGATGTGGAGGCACCCATGGATTTTCAGCTAACCGAAGATCAGGCATTTATCCGTAAAACTGCTCGTGATTTTGCCGAAAAGGCTGCAAAGCCAACAGTGGCCGAGCGCGATCACGACCGGATCTGGCCGACCGAGCTTGTTAAGCAGATGGGCGAGCTTGGCTTTATGGGTATGGCAATCAGTGAGCAATACAGCGGCTCTGAGCTTGACTATATTTCGTATGCAATTGTGATCGAAGAACTGTCGCGGGTGGATGCTTCTCTCGGCGTGATTGCCTCGGTCAATAACTCGCTTGTCTGCTATGGCCTGGAAAAGTTCGGCAGCGAAGAGCAGAAGCAGGAAATTCTTGCCCCACTGGCTTCGGGTCAAAAGCTGGGCGCGTTTTCGCTGAGCGAGCCAAGTGCCGGCTCAGACGCAGCCGCACAAAAGACGACGGCTGTTCGTGATGGCGATTTTTATGTAATCAACGGTATCAAAAACTGGGTTACAAACGGTCCGCATGCCGACACTATTCTGCTGATGGCGATGACCGATCCAAGCAAAGGCTACAAAGGGATTACCTGCTTTATTGCCGATACGCATCAGCCCGGTGTCAGTGTTGTGAAGAACGAGGATAAACTTGGCATTCGCTCGGCCCACTCGGCGCAGATGGCCTACGATAACTACCGAGTGCATAAAGATCGTGTGCTTGGTGGCGAGGGAATGGGCTTTAAGATCGCGATGACGATTTTGAACGCGGGTCGGATTGGGATTGCGGCACAAGCTGTGGGTATCGCGCAGGGTGCGTTCGAAGCGGCACGAGATTACGCGCAGGTGCGCGAGCAGTTTGGTCAGCCGATTGCGCAGTTTCAGGCCGTAGGTTTTACGCTGGCCGATATGGCGACGCGGATCAAGGCGGCGCGCTTGCTGACATGGGAAGCGGCGGCTCGTAAAGATCGCGGCGAGGACTATGTTCAAGCGGCTTCGATGGCCAAGTTGTTTGCGTCCGAAACGGCAATGTGGGTAGCGACCAAGGCCGTCCAGATTTTTGGCTCCAACGGCTATTCCAAGGAGTATCCCGTGGAGCGCTTCTTCCGTGACGCCAAGATAACTGAGATTTATGAGGGTACCAGCGAGATCCAGCGTCTGGTGATTAGCCGCGAGCTGTTGAAGGAAGCGACAGCGTAATCCGATTTTTGCAAGTTGTTGAGGTGGAAATGTTCCAGCGACTGCGCCGGTGGGCGAAACAGCTCAAGATTGAGATCTATGCTTTGTATCTCGCCAGCTGTGACCCACGAACGCCGTTTGTAGCACGGCTCGTCGCTGGGCTTGTCGTCGCCTACGCGGTTAGTCCGATCGACTTGATCCCCGATGTAGTGCCGGTGCTTGGCTATCTGGACGATGTTATTCTGGTGCCTCTGGGAATCATGCTTGCAGTGCGACTTATTCCATCCGAGGTGCTGGCGTCGTGTCGCACCGTTGCTGCAGCTACGCCACAGACAAGGTTGAGCAGTCGTGTAGGAATAGCAATAGTGGTTACGCTGTGGATTGCGGTTCTAGGAGTTACGGGGTGGATCATGTTGCGGACGTGGTCATAAGCCATGAGTGTTGAGTTGTGGGATGGGTTGGGCGCTCACACTGAGCGCCCATTTTGCTGGTTGCGTCTATGTCCCCAGCAGGTTTCCGACAAGACCGCGTTGCCCACGTAGCCAGTCAGTCCCATTCATTGGTCGCTTACCGGCAGGTTGTAGCTGTTGTATCTCAAGCGCTCCGCTTCCAGTTGCCACCCGCAGCCCCATACTGTCAAGCACAGTTCCCGGTGGTTCATTTCCACGCCAATCGGCATCAATCGTTGCATTAATTATTTTTAGCTGCTGTCCTTGCCATGTCGTGAAGGCGCTGGGCCACGGATCGTAGGCGCGGCTCATCCGCTCGATCACCAACGCCGGCAGCGACCAATCAATCCTGCCGTCTTCTCTGGACAACATTTTGCAGTAGCTGGCCTGGCTATCATCCTGCTGCTGCGGCTGAATATCATTTCCCGCGTACAACGGCAACGTTCCCACCAGCAGCTGCGCGCCAATCTCGAACAGCTCGTCGGTGAGTGATCCGGCTCGTGCATCACGCGGTAGTTCAAGGGTTGCCTGTGCTATGATTGGCCCTGCGTCCATTGCACGCACCAGCCGAATAATCGAGACGCCAGTAATTTCATCACCAGCTAGAATTGCGGCATTTACCGGCGTTGGTCCACGGTATAGTGGCAACAACGATGGGTGGATATTGAGATAGCCCAGCGGTGGAATGTCGAGGACGTTTTTACGCAAAATCTCGCCATAGGCCGCAACAACGCCAACATCCGGCTGCAAGCTTCGCAGCGTTTCCACAACCGCATCGTCCTTGAGTGTTGCCGGCTGTAGCACAGGTATTCCTAGCTCAAGTGCGGCTACCTTAACAGGTGGCGCTTGTGGTGTTTTTGAGCGACCGGCAGCACGGTCCGGCTGAGTAACAACGCCAACTATCTCGTGTCTAGCAGCCGCTAATGCGCGCAAAGGGATTGCGGCAAATGAAGGGGTCCCCATAAACACTATTCGCATATGTTAGTTCCTTCCTGTTCACTCGTTCCAGTATAACGCCCGAATAGACGGGTGCTTCCTCCGTCTTGTATAATCGCAGGATAACGTGCGAGAAATAAAGAAACAGGTGCAAGGTATGCAGGCGTTGGTATTTGACGGTGAGCTGGGACTACGTGAAGTTGAGCCGCCTCGTTTAGTGCAGGGTGAGGCAATTATTCAACCTCGTCTCGTAGGCATCTGCGCTACTGACCTCCACCTGACACGGGGTTATAAAGATTTTCATGGCATTCTTGGCCATGAGTTTGTCGGGACTGTTGTCGCGTGTGAGGATCGTGATTGGGTGGGACGACGGGTTGTTGGCGAGATTAACGCGGCTTGTCGCAGCTGCCCAACCTGCGCGCGAGGCGATGTAGCGCATTGTCCGCGCCGCACGACCTTAGGCATTAACCAGCGTGATGGAGTGCTTGCCGAGCAATTCGCGCTGCCGGTCGCCAATCTTTATAGCGTGCCCGATAATATCTCGGATGACGCCGCAGTTTTTACTGAGCCATTAGCCGCCGCTTTGGAAATTGTGGAACAAACGCATATTCGTCCGACAGATTGTGTTGCGGTGATCGGTGATGGTAAGCTTGGCCTGCTGGTGGCGCAAGTCTTGCGGCTGACCGGCTGCACCCTACAGGTGATTGGTCGTCATCCCGAGCGTTGGGATCTGTTGGATCGTCAGGGCATTGCGGTAACGTCAGAAGCGAACAGATTGCCTCAACGTGTCTGGGATGTTGTTGTTGATTGCACCGGCAGTGCGCAAGGCTTCGAGGCTGCGCGCAGATTGGTCCGACCTCGGGGACGACTTGTACTGAAGAGTACATTCCATGGCACCCTTGCAATGGATGCGGCGTCGCTCGTTGTGGACGAGGTGCAGCTGATTGGGTCGCGCTGTGGTCCATTTGGCGCTGCGCTACGACTTCTTGAACGCGACTTGATCGAGACAGCGCCGCTTGTTCAGGATACCTACCCGTTAGCCGAAGCAGAACTGGCGTTTGCCGTCGCCCAAGGAACGTTAAAAGTATTGGTGCGCGTCACCGGTGATGGGGAAACCGAGTTAACCTGCTAGCCGTCGTTACTGGAGCTGATATGCGTCGTGTGCTGCCCAATATTTTGCTGCTCCTGATGCTGCTCTTTTTGGTGCCAATTTATCAGGCCAATCAATCGGGGCAGGTGTTGAGCCTTGGAGTGCTGCTGTTAGCCGCGGCGTTCTTTCTGGCATACACCAACCAGCCGCGTGGCCTCGAAATTCTAGCCGGCTTGACACTGATCGTGTCGTTTGTCGGGGTTGCATTTTGGGGTCGGCTGCTGGCCGGCAACAATGGCGCGTATTGTTTAGTAAGCTTGTGGATTTTGTTGCTGATTGGCATGATCGCGGTGTTTTACAGACAGGCCGTGTTTGTAGAGCGCGGACAAATCCTGGTGCTTAACCAGCTTCCTGAAAATCGAGCGTTGGTTTGGACGGAAGGCTTGCATCGACCACTGCGGCCGTTTGTGGAGCGACGTATGGCTGCGCTGCCGTCGTACGAACTCGATGTGGAAGCAACCTTCGACAAGCTCAATACCCGATCGTTGTACAATGTGGATCGAATCAAAGTGCTGGTGCGATACAAAGTCGCACAGCCTCGCGATGTTGTTTTTTGCTTTCCCAATCGCGAGCAAGCGGTCGAGGAACTGGCACAACAACGCAACGAGCCTGATCCGAAAAATACCGATGAGCAGGTTGCATTTTGGAC
>JASKZZ010000452.1 GCA_030147335.1 Herpetosiphonaceae bacterium
TCACGAATGCCGAACTCTTCGGCGAAGAAGCGCATGCCGAAAACAAATTGCCGCACCAATGATTCCCCCGAGGGCAAGTTGCAGTCGGCTTCAAGCCACATCGCGCCGATTGGCTCCCACCGACCTTCGGCAATGCGCTGCTTAATTTCGGCGTACAGCTCGGGATAATCGTGCTTGACCCAGGCATACACCAGCGGCGTTGAGGCCGTGAAGTGGTACTCAGGATATTGTTCCATCAAGCGCAGCACTGTTGAAAACGTGTGAACCGCTTTTTGTCGTGTGCGCCAAAGCGGCCAGAGCCATGCGACATCGATATGTGAGTGGCCCGTCACAAGCACCTGTGGCCGCGTGCCTCCTTCGAGGTCTTGCAGCGAATGTGTTTTGAGCGCTTCGTTTGCGGCTTGTACCGAGGTATAAAAATCTGTTGATGAAGTGGTGTCAGCGACTTGCATACCGCTTACTGCCGCCCAGGCTGTTGGTGCTTCCCGCAAATCGAGCAGGTTAATGGCGCTATTGAGCCGATGGAGAAGCCGACTATGAGCTAGGCTTTGAGAGTCGAGTTGGTCCAACACATCTAAGCCAACCCGCAGGGTATGCGCGAGCTGCTCGGATGGCTCGTCAATCACAACCAACTCGATGCCGCCGAACGGCTGCGACTGGCCAACATGTGCTTGTAAGAACAGATCGACTGGCGCATCGGAAGTCGGCAGCAGCGCGAGACGATGTTCGGCGTCCAGGCCGCATAATATCCGTTCGCCTAGCCAAACCTGCGCCTCGATTGCGTCATCTGCCCATTGATTTGCATCAGCGCGCCAGCATAAGTGCAGCATGATTTTCTGGCCACGTAGTTCAAGTGGCACGTCCAGCTTTTGCCGCAGCCATACCGTCTGCCAGCGTTGGCCCCAATGTTCCCCGCGTTGAAGTGGCTGCCAATCCGCATCATAAACCTCGCTCGGTCGGCTCGTAGGCGAGGGGCTTGTTGGTAGATACAACGTGTTTTGGAGCGGTACAACTGTGCGCCAGGCGGCTCGTCGTAAAAGATCAAGGCGTTGGCGCAGTTTTGGCAGTGTCAACGGCATGTTCCAGGACTCCTTATTCCATCCGGCTTGGGAGGCGGCCCGATTGTAGCACTTCTATTCAACAAGCTCTGCATCCTTTCGCCCCGGCTGCCGCATCTCCTAGATGGTAGAAACTGGTACGCTACTACCAGAGAAGATTGCAAACCAATTGGTGGCAATATCAAGGAGGAACCATGCGAAGTTTTGGTGTATCGTTTCCCATACGGCTGGTTTTAGCCGGTGTATTTGTGACTGTGATGCTTGTGCCGGGCGCAATGGCTCAATCTACGGGGCCGTCACAAACGAATTTGGAGTACCACACGGCAGCTCCCGACCCGGTCGCAGGATTCACAATTCCAGACCTTCGCGCTCGGCAATACGGCCGCGGCAAGATCACGATTGGGAAGCTGTACCGTCGTGGCAACGGCTACACAACGTATCGGATTAACTATCCCGCTGATAAATTACGGCTTACGGGTTTGCTCCATGTGCCGCAGGGCAAGGGTCCGTTTCCGCTGATCATCGCTAATCGGGGCTATATCTCCAAGGAGCGCTACCAACCGGGTATGGACAGTCGTGCTTTTTCGGACTACATGGCACGTCGAGGATTTTTGGTAGTTGCACCTGATTATCGAGGCTACGGCGGTGGTGATGATGGGCCAAACCAGTTCTACACGGGCTACTACGCCGATATTTTGCATCTGATTCCGATGGCGCAGGCGTTACCAATGGCGGCCAAGGGCAAGGTTGGTATGTGGGGCCATAGTCGTGGCGCGTCGATAACGGTAGCAGCAACGACGATTTCTGATCAAATTGCGGCGGCTGTTGTATATGCGCCCGCTCCGGCTGATCTTGCCCAAGATTATGCCCGCCGCGCACGGCAAAGCGGCGCGCGTCCCGATCCGGAGTCATGGCCGATTACTCCGGCACAAAACCGCGCGGCATACAAGCGCGTGTCGCCAATCAACTACCTGAACTTTGTATCCGCGCCGGTCATGCTGCATCATGGCACAGCCGACACAACGGTTGATGAAAGTGCCAGCGTTGCAATTGCGGAGCGGCTGCGGGCGGAAGGCAAAGAAGTAACCCTGTATCTCTACAAAGGTGGTGGTCATACGTTGACCGGTGAGGCGGAACGGTTGTATTTCACGCGCACGCTCAACTTCTTCCGCAGCAATCTCCGGTAGCCCTTGCCTTGATCAGCAGCGTAAGTTTGACGCGACCCGTATGATTGGGATGATGAAGATGCACTGTCGCATCCAAAGCAGGAGGTCAACATGCGAGCTGGTCGGTTCCCGGACGACTTTTTATGGGGTGCGGCGACAGCGGCGTACCAGATCGAGGGAGCGGTGAATGAGGATGGTCGAGCACCTTCGATCTGGGATACGTTCAGCCATACGCCGGGTAAGACCGAAAATGGCGATACCGGCGATGTCGCCTGTGATCATTATCATCGGTATCGCGATGACGTGAAGCTGATGCAAGGCCTTGGCCTGCAAACGTACCGTTTCTCGATCTCGTGGTCGCGTGTCCTGCCGCAAGGTTTTGGCCAACCCAACGAGCGTGGCCTCGACTTCTACGACAACTTGGTCGACACGCTGCTCGAAGCGAATATTGTCCCGTTTGTCACGCTGTATCACTGGGATCTTCCACAAGCTCTGCAAGACAAAGGCGGCTGGGCTAATCGCGACACCGTTGATGCGTTTGTGGAATACGCCGATGTTGTCGGTTCGCGCTTGGGCGACCGGGTGAGCCATTGGATTACCCATAACGAGCCGATGGTTGCCGCGTTTGTCGGTAACTTCGAGGGTCGACATGCGCCCGGTATTCAAGACCCGCGCACGGCATTGCAAGTTGCTCATCATCTGCTGCTGTCTCACGGACGCGCCGTGCCGGTGCTGCGTTCGGCTCGCGCAGGAGCGGAAGTCGGCATTACACTCAACCTTTCGCCGAGCTTTCCGCAATCTGACTCGCCCGAAGATCAAGCTGCAGCTCAGCGCTTTGATATGGCCTACAACCGCTGGTTCCTTGATCCCGTGTATGGCCGAGGCTATCCCGAAGAGCTTGTCGCTATGTACGGCGATTTGATGCCGGAAATCGCAGCCAATGATCTCGATCTGATTGGCTCGCCCATCGACTTCTTGGGTGTTAACTATTACTTTCCGTATAGCTTCCGCGCCGTACCTCAAACGGAACATATTCTTGGTGGTCTCAATCGTACTCCTGAGGAAGAACAAGCAGCCGGACGCGAGCTTACCGAGATGGGCTGGCCCATCGTTCCCGAAGCGTTGACCCACATGCTGCAGCGTATTCATCATGATTATGCGCCGAGAGCGATGTATATTACCGAAAATGGCGCTGCATTTAACGATCAACGAACCCAGGACCGCGTGCATGATCCACGTCGTGTCGCATTTTTACGCAGCCACCTTGATGCCGCTAGCAACGCGATTCAAGAAGGTGTGCCTCTGCGTGGCTACTTTGTCTGGTCGCTCCTGGACAACTTTGAGTGGGCCTATGGCTACGGCAAGCGCTTCGGTATCGTATATGTCGATTATCAAAC
>JASKZZ010000476.1 GCA_030147335.1 Herpetosiphonaceae bacterium
CTTGAACAGGGCGTATCGTCCGCGCACATCATCATTGATCCAGGCGTAGGCTTTGGCAAAACGCCTACTCAAAATATCGAAGTGCTGCGACGACTCCAAGCCTTTACTGCGCTGGGCTATCCGCTGTTACTTGGCACATCCCGCAAATCATTCATTGGCCTCGCGCTTGGCGGCGCTCTTCCACACGAGCGCGTTGAAGGTACAGCCGCAACGGTCACGCTTGGTATTCAGGCCGGCGTTGACATTATGCGCGTTCATGATGTTGCGCAGATGGTGCGTGTCGCGCGTATGACCGACGCTATTGTGCGACCTGGAGCATGGGAGCGCCTGTCCTCCCAATCCAAGTGCTAATCTACTCCCCAATCCCCACCATTCTGCGGTACTTTTCGTACAGGGTTTCGATCAGCTGGATTCAGGTGTTTGTATGATTGATCATATCGTTGACTACGTAGACGACGAACAACGGGATGCGCGGTCCTGGCGGCGCTTTGATATTGGCTTCAATCGCTTCTGGACAGCTATCACTTACATCATTGTTGGTCTCAATTTTTACGACACCAGGGTTGACGCGCCCGAACGTACACGTGGTTGGTACTTGGTTGGACTAATTGCGCTGATCTGTACGTTCCTCACTGTGTATCATGTGGTAATTGCTCGTACGCAAACAAAATGGCCGGTTCGCGTGGTCACGCTATATGGAGTGGTGCAAACACTTGTTTTGGCACTCTTGTTTACCTACAACCCGTCATTTGGTGGTCTTGCAATAGCGACGTCGGCACACGTTATGGCACTGCTTCCAGCACGTTTCTGGCCCGTTCCGGCACTTGTACTGATGTTGCTGCTGAGTGCTGCTTGGGGTGTGCTTGACGATGTCCGTAGTGCCAATTGGGATGATGTTGGCTTCAAGCTCCTTCAGCCGGTGCTGTGGATTGGTGTATTCATCTTTTTGAATCTGTTTGTTCGTAAAAGCTACCAGTTGCGAGCACTTGTGAGCGAGTTGCGTCAAGCGCAAACCGAACTTGAACGCAGCGCAGCGCAAGCAGAGGAACTGGCTGCGCTACGGGAACGCACGCGGTTGTCTCGCGAAATGCACGATAGCATTGGCCATGCGCTGGTTGTCGTCAACGTCAAGCTAGAGGCAGCTGAACGTTTGTACATGAAGGACGCTGCCAGAGGCGCAGCCGAGCTTGAGGCGACGCGTGCCCTTGTACGCGAGACGATGGTCGATTTGCGCCGCTCCCTTGCGGATTTGCGGTCGCCACTGCCAAACCACCACGATTTACCCGTAGCGCTACAACGGTTGGTTGACGAACTACGGAGCCGAACCCAGCTTGCAATGCACGTCGATCTCCCTGACAATTTGCCGATACTACCAGCCGAGGTGTCGGAAGGCTTTTGGCGGGTTGCCAAGGAAGCGCTTACGAATGTTGAGCGTCACGCTGCGGCGGGAAGCGTGGTTGTCGCGCTGCGCTATGAGCAAGGTACGGTCGTGCTGCATATATCTGATGACGGCTCAGGGATTGATTCGCGTGCCCTTGCAAATCCAGGCCACTTCGGCGTCGTCGGCATGAACGAACGTATGGCAGATCTTGGTGGAACCCTGCTGATCGACGAGCGTCCTGGCGGCGGAACTGTGGTTGAGGCGCGGCTACAGGTAAAGTTGGCGAAGCAAGCCTTGGTGGATCTACCTGTTGTGATGGTTGATCCGCCGCTCAATGCTGTTGTACGACCGAGTGAGGGCTAGATGGCTCCGATCCGAATTCTGCTGGTTGAAGATCAAACATTAATGCGCCAGGGATTAAAGACAATTTTGGATCTGGAAGATGGCTTTGAAGTTGTCGGTGAAGCGGCGGATGGACAGGCTGCTGTGGAGCAGGCGGTGCTGCTGCGACCAGACATTGTTTTGATGGACATTCAGATGCCACGGCTCAATGGGGTTGCGGCTACGGCACAGATCGTTCCACTGCTACCGATGAGCCGTGTGATCATTCTGACGACGTTTGATTCTGATGAGTATGTTTTTGATGGCATCAAGGCTGGAGCGCGTGGCTACTTGCTCAAGGATACGCCGGCGACCGAGTTGTTGGCGACGATTCAACGTGTTCATAGCGGTGAGAGCATCGTTCAGTCGAGCATTGCAACCAGAATGATTGCCGAGTTTACCCGCCGCCGTGATGCTATTACTGCCTCCCCATACGAGGCATTGAGCGAAAGAGAACGTGATGTGCTGCGTCTGCTTGCGGATGGCCTAAGTAACAAGGACATTGCCGCGCGGCTGGTGTTAGCGGAAGGCACGGTCAAAAATCACGTTTCAACGATTCTTGATAAGCTGCACGCCGTTAATCGGACGCAGGCGGCGCGAGTCGCGCGCGAGCAGGGGTTACTATAGATAGGCTGTTGTTAGAACACTTAAGCATCCGCGCCTGCTGTTGAAAGCAGGCGCGTGTCCCAAATGGTTTAATGTAGCGTCACCTGCTGATAGGCATGTTCGCACGGTGGCCCGTCACTCAAATGCATGGTGCGCGCCTCGACATCCATGACAACGGCGGTAACGGTAATATATTGCTCTTCCGGCAACTGATCCGGGTCCTTGTGACGACAAATGCTATGTGGCCATTCCTGATGATCGCGCAAATACTCCTGCACATCGATTACTGCAATCGGTCGTTTGCTTTGTAATAACTCGGTAAGGCGTGACCGGCGCATGTGTGAATAAGGCCGTCGCTCACTCGGCGGCTCGACCACGCCCAGGGCCTGCGGATCGACGAAGTGGTTCGTGTGGACCAGGCAGTTATTTTCGCATTCCAGTAACCGCACTTTGTCGGGCGCCGCCTCAATGTCCACAACCTGATCGGGCGTTTGGGCAACCAAAAAATTTGTGGAGCAGGATCGGTCGGCTCCGGTTACGACTTCCACTGCTGTATCAAAGGTTCGTGAGCGCAGAATTTCGTAGCAGCGCACATGAAACGGCTTGCGCAAGCTCGACCAGTCGTCGTCGGTAGTAGTCATGCCGTTGATAGCGAGCGCAACG
>JASKZZ010000479.1 GCA_030147335.1 Herpetosiphonaceae bacterium
TGCGATTAATAATCCACCTAGCGCTGTTCCATACATGATTCGTACCAGTGAGCGAACCCGAAGTGGCGAAGCGAACAGCACGAGTGGCAGCAGCACAACTGCAACAGGCTTAACAAGTATGGTCGCAGCTATCGCGGCTCCCGCCGCAATACTCCAACGAAACCGGCCATCTTCGGCAAGGCGCAACGTGAACCATAAGGCAAGGAGCGCGGGTAACACCAGGGCTTGATCAGTGTTGAATACCATGCCTTGAAGATCGAACGCGCTGCCACTTACAACAAAAAGCAGGGTCGCGATTACTGGGACTGGACGTTTCCAAACACGATTTGCAATCAGGAACACAAGCCACGCACTTAGTAAAAACAGTAAACTACTCCACAGGCGAATTGCCAGAGGTGGTGATACTTCACTTAATCGGGCCATGAGCAGCGGCGGCATGTATAACAGATAAATCAACGGCGGCTTATGGTCGAAGGCATCGCGATATGGCAGACCGCCATCCATCCAAACGGATGCAACGTACGCATACGCCCCTTCATCCCGTTCCAGCGGGAGCGCCAATGCAGGACCACGAAGCACAAGTACGACGAATAGTAGACAACCGAGCAGCGCCACATCAAGGGAGGAGCCGGCATGTGTTGTGACCGGCAACGTAGGAGGGCGGGTTGCTGTGCTGGATGTTGTTTGTGTCTTCATCTAGTGGTGCGCAATTCTACCACTGTCATCGACCTTGGGCTAATCGTCCTTTTTACCTTTGCCCTTGCCTTTATCCTTGTCGTCCTCTTTCTTCTCCTCTTTATCGTCATCCTTGTCGTCACCGGCATCGACAGGTGGGGGCAGTGCAACTTCTGCTGGCGAGGGCGGTGCAACCTCTGCCGGTGGAGGAGCAACTTGCTGTGACGCACCGGCACTAACCTGAAGCAAAACTGCCGTGCCTGGGGTAAGCGACTGATCGGGACCTGGCTGCGTACTGACCACGTTGCCCACCGGTTGATCGCTCACGACTGTAGCATCAACCACGCTGGTTAGTCCGGCATCCTGGAGTTGCTGCTGCGCTGCCGTAACAGGTTGCCCAACGACATTTGGTACAGCAATTGTTACAGGAGCCGAAACGCCTGGAAGCGGTGTGCTAAGGCTACTCGGCGCTGGTGTCGGTTGATCACGATTGCCATATGCCACCCCGGCTAACAGCAAAGCTCCCAACAACAGTGGTATGGCCATGAAGCGCAGACCGATCTGTTTATGCGTTGGCGCGGCAACCACTGGTTTTGGCGGTAACGGTGGTGCTGGTCGCGCTGAAACGGGCTGCGGAATGACGGCTGGCGCAGGACGCATCGGAGGTGCAACAACCTGCGTAGCTTGGGAGTGAGCAGTGCCGTTGAGGGTGTTGCGTAAATCGTCACGCAGTATGGCGGCAGAAGTATAGCGCTGCTCGGGTTGTTTTGCCATGAGCTTGTGTATGACCCCACTCAGCATGGCAATTTGTTCTCTTGGACCTGTCGCGTGGGTTAGTGGTGGTACCGGCGCGACACGATGCTGCTCAATAATGGCGTGCAGCGTAGGAGCGTCGAAGGGTGGCTGCCCATTAAGTGTATGGAACAGCACAACACCAAGGGCATATAGATCGGTAGAAGCGGTAGGCGCCGCGCCCATAATCCGCTCGGGTGCTAAATAATGCGGCGTTGCAATCAGTGTTGTTGTATCGGTACCCTCAACACGGGCAATCCCAAAGTCGAGCAGCACAACCCGAGGTTGGGCAAGGTCGCCGACCAGCATCACATTTTGCGGCTTGATGTCGCAATGAACATAGCCCTGGCCATGGATATAGCTTAAAGCATCGGCGATACCGATTGCGACAGTTGTTGTTTCGGGAGCTGGCAAAGGAATAACCTGGTCAAGCGTGCGACCTTCCAAAAGCTCTTGAACCAGATACGGTCCTTCCGGTGCGTCTCCAACATCGTAGGTGCGAACAATGTTGGGATGGATAAGCTGAGCGGCGATCTGGGCCTCGCGTAAAAACCGCTCCCGCGCGCGCGTGTCTTGGGCGAGATCGGAGCGCAGCACTTTGAGCGCCACCATCCGGCCAAGCCGTTCGTCCTGCGCGGCGTAAACGCTGCCCATACCGCCGGAGCCAATGGTACGGAGGATTTGATACCGTCCGTTAATTGCAATTCCTGTTTGTAACATCGACATGTAGTGTAGCAAGTTCTGTCCCAAAACAAAACGGCTGGAGAGTACTCCTCCAGCCGTGTACATGGGGCTAATCTATTTTCAAACGGTTTCGGGCACGATTAACCCATAATTGCCGTCGCGTCGTCGGTACACTACATTAACCATATCGGTATCAGCATCTGTGAATACAAAAAATGTATGGCCAAGCAGCTCCATCTGCTCGATTGCTTCGTCGCTATACATAGGCTTGCTTACAAACTTTTTGGTTCGGACAAGCTGGGGTATATCGGCTCCGTCCTGTACTTCCAGGTCCGCAAGTCTTCCATTTCCATTGGCATTAATTACTTCGTCGCCTTGCCGACGAAGCTTGCCGCGCCGGAAATGACGGTCTTTGAAGCGCGTTATTTGGCGTTGCAGACTGTCGTGGAGCGAGTCGATGGCGGCGAAAAGCTCGGGATCGCGTTCTTCGGCTCGGAGGATCGTGCCTTGTGATGTTTGGAGCGTAACCTGCGCTATATGTATTTCACCAACGCCGCGCTGCTGTACTCTTGCAAGGTCGATGACGACATCGCCAATGCCGTCTACATACCGTTCAAGCTTGTGCAGTTTCTCTTCGATGTACGCGCGCTGACGATCTGTCACTTTGCCATTCCGATGTTTGATCTGAATTTCCATGCAGTATCTCCTTTAGCGCAACACAACTTGAGACAACGGTTAGCACCCATACGACCGATGAATAAAACTCCTTTGCAAGCTGCCTTATACCAGCAGTAGCAGATTCTTACACTTTATCGGGGTAACAAAACGCACACATCAAAGATATGAAGGGCAAACTGCCTTTCCATCCGATGTGTGCGTTTCTGTGTATATACATTGCTGCTACCTTCGGTTGGTATCGCCAATCGCGCGTAGCTGCCCTGTTTTCATTGTACTCTAACAGTGGGTGGTAATCAAGGAAATGGGCGTCTAGCTCGTCGGGATGCTTGACTCTGGTGTTGGGCTACGCTACACTCGCGCTACCACTAGCCACGTTGTGCTCGACGGTGAGGACTGCCACATGCGAACGGTCGCGATTACAAATCTTAAAGGCGGCGTCGGTAAAACAACCACGACAGTCAATCTTGGCGCTGGGCTGGCGTTAAAAGGGCTGCGTGTCCTGCTGGTGGATGTTGATGCCCAGGGCAATTTAGCGACGGCGCTTGGTGTGCAGCCACGACGGACATTGTATGAGGTGCTGGTCGATGGGAAGCCAGCAGAGCAATGTATCAGCCATGCTCGGCCTAACCTCGATTTGCTTGCCGCTGATGCGACACTCATGAATGCGCAGCCGCTGATGGCGCAGCGGCCTGATTGGGCACATTTGCTGGGTCGGGCATTGAAGCCGCTGCATTCGCACTACGATGTGATGCTGATCGATTGCTCGGCGTCGCTGTCGGTGATGAACGTGGGCGCGCTGCTTGCGGCTGGGGATGTGCTTGTTCCAACCGTGGTTGAGCATCTGGCACTGCGCGGGATCGAGCTATTGCAAGAGCAGCTACAGCGCATTGGGACGGGCCGCATTCGTTGTATCGTGCCGACAATGTATGATAGCCGCCAACGGCAAGCGCATGAACTGCTGGCTCAGCTTCACGAGCAGTATGGGTCGCTGGTTACGGAGCCAATTCGTGTTAACGTGCGCTTGTCGGAAGCGCCTGCGGTTGGGCGAACGATCTACGAGCATGATCCACGTTCACGGGGAGCACTCGATTATGCTCAATTGGTGGAACATATTTCCACTATGTTTGACCTGCACTCAAGCCAAGTAGCTCCTGCATTATCAAACAATGGCACAAATGGAAGCGCTGGCAACGGACGAACACGCTCGTTTATTCCAAAGATTGAACCGGCTGAGTCTAAAGGATTAACCGAAAATCCATTGTTTCAAGGCGCAACACACGAGCCTTGTCCATCGTGTCAGCATCCGCTGCAACAAGCAGTAATGGCCGGTTACCGCATTCGCTACTGCGACAATTGCCATTACAAGCGTCAGGAGTTGGTACAGGGCATTCGACGCTAAGCGTAAGCGGCCCTAATCCATTTGCTTGAGTCAATGGCCACTCGGCATTGTTCTTGCTTTGTTTGTCGAACAACAATGCAGCGCGTTAAGCTAATCCATTGTCGGCGCGTATTCCAAGGAGTTTATGATGACGGAACGATTTTCGCCTGAGCCAGAAGCGAGTGAGGGTGAGCTGCCGACGGACGATTTATATACAAAGCCAAACGGTGTCGGCAATCCATCTGAACTGCCGATTGGCGATCAACCGGAGCCGGATGTGGAACGCCGGGAGCCTTCGACGCCGCCCGCTGAGGGTGATCCGCCACCACCGAGGCATCCTGAAGATCCACCAGTGAATCAGCAGCCACCGATCGGCGATCCAATGCCGTCTCGCGAGCCGATTGGCGATCCTCCCAGCGCACCGGCTGCTAAATTTTAAGCACTGGTTGGAGCAGCAGGTCCACTGCTGTAAGCACAGAGGCAGCTGGTATTAATGTCATACATTCGCTCGGCGCAGTGCCGCGCGGACATACGTCGAGTACTCCGCATGGCGAACACCATAGGCCGCTACGTAGCACGATGTTACGGTCCTGATGACCCCATGGGCCAAATCGTTGGTGATCTCCGGGGCCGAACAAAGCAATTGTTGGCACGCCGGCAGCAACCGCAAGATGGAGCGGCCCACTATCAACGCCAAGCACAAGTATGCACCGAGCATAAAGCGCGGTAAGTTGCGAAATCGACGCATCGCCTACTAGTGTTAGTGGAACGGGCGATAGTTGTCCTGCGATAGCATCTACCAGCTCTCGCTCGCCCACTCCGCCGGTCAACACGACTTGCAAGCCTCGTTGTCGCAGTGCTGCCACGATCTCAATCCAACGCTGTTGTGGCCAAAGCTTGGCCGCTCCACCAGCACCGGGATGAATTGCTACTAGCGGTTCTGTTGGTAAGACATGATGCTGGGCTAGCCATGCGTCGGCCCAGGTACGATCGGTATCGTTTATTGGGGCACGTAGAGTGGGGCGTTGATCGGGTGTTTGCTGTGTAAGCGCAGTAACAAGATCGAGTGCTTGCGTTGTGACATGCGTCGTAAAGCTGTGAGGCAGCGCCTCCGTGAGAAATGGCGCTGTTTCCGATACATTGTAGCCGATGCGTTGAGGAATACCGGCCAACGTCGCAAGCAACGCACCCCACCAGTGGTCGTCTCTGGCGATGAGTGCAACATCATAGCGATGTGGTCGCAGCAACAAAGCCATGCGGAGCAGTATGAGATACGGCTGGAGCAAACTTGGCTTAGTGGAGCGGGTAAAGCCAGGAAACGAGCATGTCAATACAGTATTAACGTCGGGATTGTGACGAACGGCGGCTGTGCTCCACGGCCCGATCAGCAGCGTAATATGCGCTTGTGGCAATTGTTGTCGTAGTAGTCGCAGTGCAGGAGTAAGCAAAAGCACGTCACCAAGGTGGTCCGGCTTGACGACAAGTATGCGCCTGGTCCCCGTAGCTTGTCTACGAGTCAACCAGCCTGCTACGAAGCTCATGGCGCGCAAGATATACAGACGAAGACGTTGGCGCATTGTATTGTGTAAGAGCTGGCGACTAGCAATACCGTGATTGCTAGTCGCTAGTTTTCAGCAGCTAAAATAGCATCGACGCCGACTCGCGGCCAAGTTGGCGCAAGCGATCACTCATTTCGGCCCGTCCGTTTTTTGCCATCTCATCCGCAAGCTCATTGATACGCTTGACAAGATCCGGTGTGATCTTTGCCGCATTCTGACGCAGCAACTTGGTCGCATCCTTTGACTCTTCAGCGCTCAGTAATTGACCGATAAAGCGTTCCTCGGGCGACAGTGACTCTTGAACGACCTCGACGGCCATCCGCTCAATCTCTTCGAGCCGACCGACGACCTCTGGATGATTACCACGCATTGCGGCGTCCTTGTTGGCGGCAATCACTAGCATAAACGCTTCGCTCAGCTGATCGCGGCGCTCAACCAGCGCCTGACGCATATCGGGAGCTTCAATCACTTCACGCAGCGTTTGGGCCGCGCCTTCAAAAAGTTCCTGGGCATCACGATCCATGCGCTCGGTTGTTTCGAGAACCAATGCTCGCCGCGCCTCGATTCGATCTGCTTCCGCCGTGTTGCCTTCAGTTCGTGCAGTCTCGGCTCGGCTTGTAATCTCGTCATAAAAATCGTAGTCGATCGCGTCCCGATATTCGGCGATTAGCTCCGGCAAGCTCGTCTCGTCGGCGTTGAGCAACGCATCAACTGCCGCGCTGACGTTGGGTTCACTGCCCCCCGGAAGCTGTCCGTCAAAGCCAGTTAGCGCCAGTAGCTGATCGCGTAGCTGTGTGAAGCGCTCCAGCGACTCGGTATCTCCTTCGGCTTGGGCAGCCTCGACGTATGCGCTGAGCGTGATAAAAAATTCATAATCAAGCGCTTCGCGGTTTTCATCAACCAGCTTTTGAATCGCGGCCTCATCCTGATCGGCTTGAAGTAAGCGTCCAAGCAACTCGGTTCGTTTACGCTGTGCCGCTAGCGCCTCTTTAGAGATGCCTTCCGCCTCCAAAATTGTGTCAAGCATCGAGGTGAGCGTAATAAAGCGGCGTGGGTTGAGCAAGTAGCCTTTGGGCTTATCGGCGGGTAAGCTTTGCATCACAATGCCCTGAAGCGTGCCGACAAAGCGTTCCTGCTCTTCGGGCTTGGCCTGAACCTCTTGCGGAAACAGGCTGAGAAACAGCTGCTTATCAGGATCGTGATATACCAGCGGGGTAGCTAGTAGGCCACCAGCGCCGCATTTGGGACAAACTGCAACATTGAGCCGCCCAGAAAGGAGCGCCTGCTTAAGTTCGGGCTGTTGTCCAACATCAACCAGTTGAAAGACAGGGGTTTGAAAATTCGTTCGGCAGTTTGGACAGGTTATTGCAACAGGCTGAGGCGGCAAAGTAGCCATTTGAGTTTTCTGCTCCTCTAAACACAGATCGCCCGACAACAGTTCGTGTGGGCGATGGCAAGTACATCTTCGTGATGCTAATTATACCACGCAGCCCCTTTTGCTTTGTTTTGGCGCTTGGCTGCCGTAACGCATATCGGCATCCTGCGTTTACGTTATCATGTGGCGGTGTTACACGCAGATATGTTGCGTTCCTAAGGAGGAATATGCGTCGCTGGTTTTGTATTGTTCTCATGGCCGGTGTTGTGGCCATGGGTTTGTTTCCGCTTGGCAGCCACGAGGCTCAAGCACGGTCGTACACACGTTGGGCCTACTATGACCCAAATGATCCACGGTCGCTTGCTTCGCTTCAGGCTCGTCAGCAGCACTTGGATATTGTCTCACCCGCGTTTTGGAAGATACAACCGAATGGCACAGTCACCAGCATTGAGCAACCGGAGCTGGTAGCAAATATGCGTAGCTGGGGATTGCGGGTGATCCCAATGGTGCAAAAATATTCATGGTTTGACAAAATGCATGGCTGGATTAGCGATCCGGTTGCTCGTACTCGTACTGCCGATCAGCTTGCGGCATTAATTGAGGCGGGACGTTACGAGGGTATTCATATCGACGTTGAAAATATCAACGACAACGACGGCGGCTATTTTACAGCATTTCTTGATACGCTTGCCGATCGTCTACGGCCACACGGTCGCTCAATCACAATTGCAGTTCCTGCCCGCACCGAGCAGCAGCCTAACTGGCATCGCGCCTTCGACTATCAAGCGCTCGCTGCACGCGCCGACTTGATCGTGGTGATGGCCTACGACCACGGCTATGCTGCAGGGCGACCCGCACCCGTCGCGCCACTGCCTTGGGTCCGAGATGTGCTCGCCTATACCCAGGCGCGCATCCCCAACAACAAGATTTTGTTGGGCATTCCATTCTACGGATATGATTGGAACATAAGTCGACGAGGATGGGCGCGTTACGTTGGAGTTGACGAGGTTGTGAACAAGAGCGGGCAGCGCGGGTACGATCCCGGGACTGGCTCGGCGTGGCTGCGCTACAATGCGGGACGGGATCAGCATATGGTGTTTTACGAGAACTGGCAAAGCGTGCAGGCCAAATTGGAGCTTGTTGTGGGGTCGGATGTGCAGGGCTGGGCAGCATGGCGATTGGGTTATGAAGATCCTGCAATCTGGGGATTGCTCACGCCGCGACGGTAACAACGCTCAAAATCGGCTGCGCATCAGAATGATGATGTAGCGGCAACAGTGCCAACCCTTGTGGAAGGCGGTATGAGATTAAACTCATGCCGCCTTTCTGTAGTTATTGACTGTACAAGCATGCCAGTGATAACCAGTTTGACTAGCAAAGCATATCTTTCTAGTGCGGCAGGGTGTGCGATTATGTGTAGTAGCGAACACAGCACCTGGCATTCTTCTTGCACTATGAAATGATAGTTTGTATCTGTTGTTACTGTGAGAAGGAACCCCGCTTTATGGGTCAGGCTACGATACCATCGCCTGCTGTGATCGAGATGCAGCATGTGTCAAAAACATTTGGAAATAAACACGCGGTTAATGATGTTTCGCTCGAAGTGCCACAAGGTCAAATCTTTGGCATTGTCGGGCCGTCGGGCTGCGGCAAAACAACGACGATGCGGATGATGACCGGTGTGTACGCGCCGACCGAAGGCAA
>JASKZZ010000496.1 GCA_030147335.1 Herpetosiphonaceae bacterium
GAGCTATCAGCTATCAGCTAACAGAGCCAGCAGTCGACGTAGTGTGACAGCTGAAAACTGACGGCTGATAGCTTCCGCTATACCTCCATCACGACAGGCAAAATCATAGGACGACGGCGTGTCTGCTGGTACATATGCTCGCCTACGGTTTCTTTGATTTTCCGTTGAATATATGTCAGGTCTGTGCTGCTGACGGTGCCGTTACCGTTGCCGTTGCCATTCAGCGACTCACGCACACGCTGCTTGGTCGTCTCGATCAAGTCGGTTGATTGACGCAGATGAGTAAACCCTCGGCTAACGACATCCGGTCCGGCTACCAACTTGCCCGATGTAGCATCAACGGTAACCACAACCATCAAAATGCCGTCCTTGGCCAGCATTTGGCGATCACGCAGCACGGCATTCGTGGCGTCTCCGCCAATTTGGGTGCCATCGACATAAATGAGGCCGCCGGGACCCTTGCCTACGATCTCGCCATAGTCCTGGCTGAACTCCATGATCGAGCCGGTTTCAGCCATCAAAACTTGCTCGGTCTTGAAGCCCATGCTCATGGCCAGCTTTCGATAAATCGCCATGTGCCGGTAATCGCCATGAAACGGTACAACATACTGCGGCTTGAGCATCGCAAGCGCCATTTTCAGCTCTTCCTGCGCCGCATGACCAGAAACGTGGATCGGCGAGTCCGAGCCATATACGACTTCAGCGCCAAGCCGATACAAGTTGTCGATAACCTTATGCACCGACGTTTCATTGCCTGGGATGGGTGAGGCCGACACAACAACCGTGTCGCCAGGCTTAATTTTGAGGTGAGCATAGTCCCGGTTGGCCATGCGCGCAAGCGCTGCCATTGGCTCGCCCTGGCTGCCGGTACACACAACAACAATCTCATCATCGTTGTACTCAGCCATTTGACTTGGCCGTATCAACAAGCCTTCGGGAGCGCGTAAGTAGCCAAGCTCCTGGGCAATTCTGACGTTGTTCTCCATTGAGCGACCAGCCGGAACAACTTTGCGTCCATACGCTTCCGCCGTGTCAATCACCATTTGTACGCGCGAAATGTTGGATGCGAACGAGGCGACAATAATGCGTCCCTGCGCGATGGCAAAGATATTGTCGAAGGCAGTGCCAATCACACGCTCACTCGGCGTAACGCCCTTAGCTTCGGCCCGTACGCAATCAGTAAGCAGCAGAAGAGGCTTGCGTCGTCCCAACTCCGCCATTTTGGCAACATCTGTCGGCCAATTATCAACCGGTGTGTGGTCGAATTTCCAGTCGGTGAGATACACGACCAAACCAGCAGGAGTTGTGATTCCAAAGGCTACGGCATCTGGAATTGAGTGGGCAATATGAAACGGCTCAACTGTGAATGGGCCTGCCGTGTACTTGCCGCCTGGCTCGATCAGCTTGCGCTCAACCTTGTCGAGCAGCCGATGCTCCTTGAGTTTGGGCTGGATCAAGCCCAGTGTTAGTTTGGTCCCATAAACAGGCGGGTGGTCGAGCAGCGGTAGCAGGTAGGGCAGCGCACCAATATGATCTTCATGGCCATGTGATACAAACACACCATGAATCTTGGCTTTACGCTCTTGCAAATAGGTCGGATCGGGCAGGATTAGGTCGACCCCCAGCATTTCGTTCTCGGGGAACATCACACCCATGTCGAGTACCAATACATCATCGCCGTACTCGAGCATCCAGCAGTTCCGGCCTACTTCACCAGCACCGCCCAGCGGAATAACACGTAATCGATTCTTTGACATACAACAAGAGGAGCCCGGTCATACGCCGGCCTCACACTCCTTTCAATCACGCCTTGCGGCGATCTATAATTGTTTGTGACAGTCCGTTGACTGCCAACGCTCTGTATATCACGGCTATTAGCGGCCAGATACCAACTATCAGCTTATTGTTCGGATTGCAAGCTAACGGCAGTGGGCTGACGGCTAACGGCTAGTCCTGCGCGAGTCACGATCTCATTCAGCAGCTCGTCACGATCAACAACATGCGCATAGATGGGAACGCGACTTTGGCCAAATGCTTGCCGGTGCAACCAGCGCAACACACGACTATTAATTTGACAAATACCTGATTGGTCGACGATCAAATCATGGACCGACTCATCGGCCTCGGGATCGACTTGGCGCAAACCTTTAATTTCGCTCCAAGGATACAAGACCGAGATGCCTTGCACGGTGTTGTAAAGCAACCCATCGTCGCGCACCGTGTACGTTGTTGACCATTCCTCAACTACATTCCAAACGAGTAGCGGCGCGGCAATAATCAAGACAATTAGTAGCACGGCAGGTACTATCTGGCTTGCGTTCAAACCGGCGGCAACACTTGCGCGTAGTGTGCTGGGTAAGCTAACGTAGTTGATGTTAAGTACATCGGCCAGTTTCCACAGCGCGAAGCTCCACACAACAAAGCTGCCGATTGCCAGCAACAACGCGGCGCGACGTCCAGTGTTATTCAAGCGATACGTTTTCACAATAATTTTTTGTGCGCTTCGACGTTTGTTAACGACATAAGCATAAGCAAGTTTTGCGCCAGGTGCCAGTGTTCATCATTCAATAAGAATGGTCGCATTAGAATAACGAAAGCTGAGCTGGCTCTTCAGGCTCGTCCACTACCGGAGGCGGTACATTTGCTGCCGCTTCTTCTGATAATACCTGCTCCAGCCGATCCAGCAAACGTGGAATTTTTCGTATATCGCGCTGTGCGTCGGGTAGAGCATTCATGTTGCGTAATACATACGCTGGATGAAACAACGGAATCAGCACGCGTCTGCCGTCGCGCTTGGCCTGCCCATGTACACGAGTAATCTTCGCGCCCGGAAAAAACTTTTCCATCGAGTAGCGACCAAGCGTTGCCACCAGCTTTGGCTGAATCAGCGCAATCTGTCGTTCAAGATAACCGGCGCACGCGGCGATTTCTTCTGGCCGTGGATCTCGGTTGCCCGGTGGCCGACACTTGACCACATTTGCAATCCACACGTCATGACGCGTCAGGCCGATCTCGGCAAGCAGCTCTTCCAGTAATTTACCGGCTTGCCCAACAAACGGCCGGCCCTGCTGATCTTCGTTCTGGCCGGGAGCCTCGCCAATAAACATGATCTCGGCGTTACACGGCCCTTCGCCCGGCACTGCGCGCGTTCGGCCTTTGTGCAACTCACATGCAGTACACACCCGAACCTCGTCCGCGATACCTTGCAGCGCGGCTTCTATGACTTCTTGATCGCGTGTTTCCTGCACCATAACTATTGTAAATTATACCAAAGTGTGACACATTTGTTCAAGTACGAAACAGTGGCGCGGCTTTGCGTAGATATTCAAGGCCGGAGTAGATTGTCAGCAGCACAGCGACGAGCATAATCCAGTAGCCAAGGCTAAGAAACCAAGCGAGTGGACGTAACGGGCCATTTGGATCGAACAACGGCGTAATTGTCGAGCTTTCAAGCGTGCCGTTCACAAAACCAGCACTTGCGGCAACTAGCATCCAGGCAATTGCGATGATCGTTGCCAACATCTTATGCTTGCCCCACTTGTCGGCAGGAATCACCATGCCTTCAGCTGCGGCAAACGAGCGCACGCCCGACACAATAAATTCGCGCGCAATAATGGTAATCGCGATCCAGGGCGCAAGAATGCTGGCCGAAACCATCGCAACCAGCGTTGCGGCGGTGTACACTTTGTCTGCCGTAAGGTCAAGAAAGATACCGATATTGCTGACCCAGCCGTAGCGTCGCGCTAACCGTCCATCAACGGTATCGGTAATCGCCATAACAACAAACAAAATCGCCGCCGCGAACAACGTCGGGCGCGTGGCGATAAGGATAAGCACGACGAGCGGCACTGTAGCTAGCAAGCGCCCGAAGCTAAGTAAATTGGCAGGATTCCACGGAACGTGCACACCGAACTCCTCTGAGCATGTTCAGTTTAGCCGATTCAAGAGTGGGTCGCAAGCAGACCCCGTCAGAAGCACAGAATCGAGCGGTTAAGCTTCGGAAACGATGCGGTCAAACTCATGTATTGATTGTCCTTGTGGCTGAAGCCCTGCGGCCTCGTTTTGTTCTCGAAATTGCGTGTGGTATAGCTGTGCGTACAGGCCGTTTTTGATAAGCAGTTCATTATGCGTGCCCTGCTCAACCAGCGTACCATGTTCCATCACCAAGATGCGGTCGGCTGCTAAAATCGTCGATAGCCGATGCGCGATGACCAGCGTTGTGCGGCCTTTCATCACTTCGACCAGTGCATCTTGAATCGCCCGCTCCGACTGGCTGTCAAGTGATGATGTGGCTTCGTCCAGAACAAGAATTTGTGGATTTTTGAGGATCACGCGTGCAATGGCTAGACGCTGCTTTTCACCACCGGACATGCGGTAGCCGCGCTCACCCACAATTGTCTCGTAGCTATCGGCAAGCTGCATAACTAAATCGTGGATATTGGCGGCGCGCGCCGCGTTTTCTAGCTCGGCTTGCGTTGCATCGGGCTTGGCATAGCGCAGATTAGCGGCGATTGTGTCGTGAAACAAATACGTTTCCTGCGTCACCATGCCGATATGTTGCGACAGCGTATCCAGCGATAGATCCCGCAAATCGTGGCCGTCAAGACAAATCGCGCCTTTAGTTGGATCGTACAAGCGTGGCAGCAGGTACGTGATACTGGTCTTGCCCGATCCGCTCGGCCCTACCAATGCTGCCATCTGTCCTGGCTCAACACCAAACGATACGTTGTCGAGCGCCCAGTAATGATTGGTCAACGTCTGAATCGGTGAACTCGGATCGGTAGGCCCAACCGGCTTATCGCGCGGCGTGAGCGAAATCGCAGCATGCTCCGGTGTTTCCATATATGAGAATGAA
>JASKZZ010000507.1 GCA_030147335.1 Herpetosiphonaceae bacterium
TGACCATTCGGGTGAGCGTGCTGTGCCACTATTGGTAAGCCTTACCGCAGAGCCGCCACGCTCCGGATGTGGAATAACCCAAACATCCGTTTGTCCATCAACCTGTGCCGTAAATGCCAGCCAGCGTGCATCGGGCGACCAAGCAGGATCGTAGGACTGCTGGGGCATGCCCGGATACGGTTGTTCCGTGCCGTTTTCGGGATTGAATACAACAATTTGTTTGTTGCTACCAGACCGTGGAATACGTACAAACGCAAGCAGTGAGTTATCAGGCGCCCACGACGGTCGTTGGAAATCGGCTTCTTCAGCGCGTACTAAAAGGTCGTCGTTAGTCGGCTGTCGCTGTCCAATTAAGCGCAACGGGTAGCGATAAATCGAGAGCGGATACTCGATCAGTGGTTCGGCAGGCGGCGGCGCGACTTGCGAAAGAAAAACAACATCCTTGCTGTCAGGAGTCCAGGTTGGAGACATCGCCCATACAATCTGATGCATCACATCCTGGCTGCGCTGGTTGCCCTGTACCTGATTAAAAGTAACCTGGATTGGCAGGCCGCCACTTGCATTCAACAGATAGATGTCGGAATAACTTTCTTCGCGGCGCACAAAAGCAATACGGCTGCCATCTGGCGCCCAAGCGGGATCACGCGTAGTGCCATCTTTGGTAACCTGGCGCGTTTGGGTACCTTGATGCAAATACAGGTTGCCGTCCTGCACAAAAAGCAGCCGTCCGTTAATCGAAAGGCTGGACTGCACAGCAACAGGCCGTGCCGTCGGGCTAATGCTTTGCTGGGGTGTTTCGTCGGCGCTTGCCCCAATTGAGCATGCAGCTAACAATGGAAGCAGCAAAAGACAGGCGATACGAATGATTGTAGGCTTCATTGAATGTTGCTGCTAACCGTCAATCAGAATGCGCCGAATACGATCCATAACTGGAAACCGAATGCCACTCGGTGTTCCCAGTATATCACTAACGCTCCACGCTGGTACAAGGGCACGTAGCGCACCTGGAGCCACTTGGAAAGACATCGGCGTTACACCGATGGGATCACCGTCAACCTGTACGGCAAGCGGAGTTGCTCCGCCAATTTGCACTTCACGCGCGCGATAATAATCCATATCTGGATTTAGATTATACCGCCGAAGTAAAATACTCAAAATATGCAGCGGTGCTGACCGCACATCCTGGCCCTTGATCACTGCTACGTCAAGCAGACCATCGGTTAAATTGGCATGATGCGTGATTTGCAAAAAGCCGCCATACAAGCGACTGTTGCCGATTACTACCATGAGCACGCGGCTACGCACCTGCCGCCCATCGATCACGATGCGCGTTGGAGTGCCACGAATATCACGCGCTACCGCAAACGCCTGGAAAATATAGGCGAGCAGCCCCAGCTTGCGCTTTGCTTCGGGGAGGACTGCTTGAGTCACGGTCGCGTCGAAGCCGACACCAGCCATCAGCAGAAAGTAACGTTCACCAGCCAGTCCAAGATCGAGATCAACAATGTTGCTCATGTTGAGACTAGCAGCAGCAGCGTCGGGGCGGAGCGGCAACTTAAGCTCACGCACCCACACATTGCCGGTACCGACTGGCAGCACAGCCAGGGCGGTACGGGTACGCGCGATGCCGTTCACAACCTCGTTTACCGTACCGTCGCCGCCGGCTGCAATCACCACATCGTAGTTTTGCGCTGCCGCCTCGCGTGCAAGCTCAATCGCGTGCCCGGCATACGCAGTAGGCGTGACGTCAACTTCCCAGCCACGGGTACGCCACACTTCCAACGCTGCGCTGACACCGCCAATATCCTCGGCGTTGCCGGCTAACGGGTTGAGCACAATCCGCGCTCGGACGGGCTCAGAACTTGGAGTTGGAGTGCCAGCGGCAAGATCGGTCACTCGTCGTCTTCCCCGTCAAGCACCGGAATTTGGAACACTGCCGATACCTTATCCAGTGGCGTGTCGATCCAACCACGGCGCAGCGCGTAGATTACAGCCTGAGTACGGTCGTTGAGCGACAACTTGCGGAGAATTGATGAGATATGATTCTTCACTGTCTGGGTGCTGATGGTCAGCATGTCGGCGATCTCTTTGTTCGAGCTGCCGCTGGCGATCTTTTCCAGCACCTCGATTTCGCGGTCGCTGAGCGGCGAGAACAGTGAAAAATCTACATCGGCCTCGGTCGTAACGCCACGGTTGATGTCACGGAACTGCGACAAAATGCGTTGCGCAACCTTTGGCTCGTCGAACATGACCTCGTTGATCACGTACTCGCCACGGGCAACACGGCGCACAACCTGAGCCAGTTGAACCGAGCTAATTTCTTTGGAATGGTACGCCGCAGCGCCGGCACGGAGCGCGTTAAACGCCTGCTCATCGCTTTCGTGCATGGATAGCACAACAACGCCAAGGCTTGGATATGTACGATGGATTTGGCGTGTCAGCTCTAGGCCGTCGATGCCCGGCAGGTTGAGATCGATCAACATCACGTCCGGCGGCGTAATGCTGATGAATTGCAGCGCTTCCTCCGCTGAAGATACATCGCCCACGACCTTGAGATCGTGCTCTTCTTGCAAGCTATAGCGGACGCCTTGCCGAAACAACGGATGGTCATCAACGATCAAAATGTTTATGGTGCGGTACATACTGGAGTTCCTTTTTCATTGTCGGCTAGCCAGCGCTCAAAGGCGACAGCCGGATCGGCCAGCCCTTGCAGCCCTGTCGCCAGTAAAACCTGATGTGTTAATCCAAGCGGCAGCCCAACAACGCACGTATATGAGCCAACGACCTGCTGCACAAACCGTCCGCCCAGACCTTGAATTCCATAAGCGCCGGCTTTATCAAGCGGCTCACCGGTTGCAACATATTCGGCAATCTCAGCATCTGCTAGTGCTGCCATCTGGACATTGGCAACATCCAACGCAAGCTGGGGTGGAATTGAGCGATCAGCGGGAAAGGCAACGACGCCTGTGAACACTTGGTGGATACGACCGGATAACTGTCGTAACATAAAGCGCGCTTCGGCAGCGTCGCGCGGCTTGTTCAGTACATGGTTGTCGATAACCACAATCGTATCGGCACCAAGCACAATGCCTGTCGCACCCTCACGTAAGGCTGCTGCTGCTTTACGCCAGGCTAGCAGTGTCGGGTGTTGCTGCGGGGGGAGCGGAAAGGACGGTAACATGGTTGCAAGCTCAGCGGGCATCCACAAGTCTTCGTCCTCGCCCTGCGTTGCCAGTACGCTAAAATCGGGAGTCATGTACCGCAGCAACTCGCGTCGTCGCGGTGAAGCTGATGCTAAAACCAGAGGCTGCGGACCTTGTCTTGGTCGATCTGCCATTAAACCGCCTTGCCATAGAAGTTCCTGAATCATAGCATCTTTTATGACGGGTCAGGTAACTATTACCTATGGTTCTTAACGGCCACAGGAAGTGGGACGACATCCTGCTTTCCGTCATCCCTCTGGCGGCCCATGGGGAGTACTCGCCGAGCAGGTGGGTGTCGGCAAGTTGATTCACATTGGAGATCGACACCGGCCCAACGCAGATCTACGCCTCATCTTGATGATTGGTTGCGATGTACGAGCGCGTGTGTCATGGTCTGGTTGACGAGTTCGCGGTGCGTTCACATATTAAAAGCAAAGCCGGTACGGGAGCATGATTCTGCAAAATCATGGTGTGGCTGTCATTTGTTGCGTTATCAGTCAGGGTACACTACTTGAGTTGTAGTGCTGTGCAAGGCGTGATTGATTGCATCAAGCAGCTCATGTTGTTCCAGCGGTTTGGAAAGCACGACCATCACGCCACTGCGCTGCGCATCTTCGGGCGCTACTCGGTCGCCCCAACCGGTCGCAATCAGAACACGAATTGCCGGCTGGCACGCATGCGCAGCGTGAGCAACTTCCCATCCACTCATCCCCGGCAGCCCAAGATCGGTCAAGACAATATCAGCTGGTGTATGTTGGAGAAACGCGAGCGCATCTATGCCGGTAGCAAATGCAGAAACATGATGACCGGCATGCTCCAACATTCGCTGCGTAACAAGGCGCACGTTTGCATCATCCTCAACCAACACGATCCGTCCGGTCCGTCCATCGGCTGTCGACTTACCCTCTGGCTGATGAGGCAACGTAGTAATCGTGGGTATTTGCAGGGTAACAGTGGTGCCGCGCCCTTCACTGCTTTCAATCACCAGCTCGCCGCCGTGTCGCTGCACAATGCCCTGACTGACGGCTAGTCCCAAACCGGAGCCATTGCTGCCTTTGGTGCTAAAAAACGGCTGTCCTGCTCGCGCCAATGTTTCGCGCGTCATGCCCATGCCCATGTCGCGTACCCAGATATGCACATCCGCATCGTGTTGCTCACATCCCAGAGCAAGCGTGCCGCTGCTGGTCATGGCGTCTACAGCGTTCATCACTAAGTTAACCAGCACTTCACGCAGCTCGGCCTCGATACCAAGAATACGTTCGACCGGAGCATAATCTACTTGCATGCTAATCAGAATACCGCGCAGCTGTGCTTCATCGCGCCATTTGGGACGTGTAATGTCGATAGCGCTGCGCAGCAGGCCGTGAACGTCTACCGGCGTGCGCTCTGCGGCAGTGCGGGAGCGAGTAAACTCTTGAATACGACGCACAATGATCCCTGCGTCGCGCGCGGCAACCTCGACCGTAGCGGCCATCTCCTGAGCGTCTTCAAGCGTTCGCGCAAGACCAATTAACTGCGCGTTACCGAGAATTGCGCCGAGTAAGTTATTAAAATCGTGGGCTACACCCGCTGCAATATCGCCAATTGCGCGCCGCCGCTCCGCCTCGACCGCGCGATGCCGCGCAAGCTCCAAATCGCGATTGGCCTGCTCCAATGCATGGAGTCGCTGCTGATCCTGCTGGATCAGTCGCGCATTTTCAACGACGAGCGCAACCTGATGGGCAATGCCGCCGAGAAGCGCAGCATGACGTTGATCAAAAGCGTTACGATGGTAGCTTTGCACCGAGATTAGCCCCATCTGCGATCCATCCGAAGCATGCAGTGCCGCGCCGATTACAGCTTCAGTCGTCGGCTGGTTGGGATCGCCGATGTCACTCCAGGAAATGCCTGCGTTGATGATTGATTGCTCACTGTTAAATAATACCGGCCTTGGCTGTACCATGATATAGCTGCTGAGCGAATTCGGAGCTAGCTGCTTGCCAAGGCCTTCGTCGCGGTAAACCACGTCGTTTTCTTTCAAAATCGATGCCTCAACCCGTTGACGATCGTCCAACACATACATCAAGTAAGCATGGCTGGGAAACAAGTGGCTGATAGCTGTAAGCGCGCTGTCAAGCGCGGCGCGAATATCGTGAGCGTGGCCAAGCGCCTCGGATAGCTCGATTTGTGATGTTAAAACTGCGATTTCGCGGTCACGCTGTTGCAGCAGCATCGCTTTTTCGATTGCGGTTGCAACGGGAACGGCAACGTGTTCCAAGAAATGACGATCATGTTCGCTGTATAAGTTTGCGGTCCGATGCTGAACGCTGAGAATACCGACGGCTTGTCCATCGCCCAGCAGCAGCGGCACACCCAGCCACGCACGCATCGGCTCGCTTGTTCCAATCCGCATAATCTTAATGTCGGGATACGCCTGTATTTCGTTGTGGAGGTCGCCAAAATGTAGCGCTCTACGATGCCGCACAATATAGCCTTGCAGGTTGCTCGGTACTGGTCCCACCAGGCTGTCGATATAGCGCTGACCATCATCAACAATGAAGGAAAGCATGTTTGTTTGTGTCGCCGGATCGTACACTGTGGCCACAAACGAATCGAATGGTATCGAGCCATGCAGCGCCTCGTAAGCCTCGGCCAGCACTGCCGATAGATCATGATGCGCGTTTGCCGCACGACATAACCGGACAAGCGTTTCTTTTTCGGTATGCGCGCGTTGGCTTAGTCGGTGCTGCTGCCAGCGATCCAGCACAATGCTAAGCAACGGTCCCAGCTGTTGCAGGTTGGCGACAGCTGCATCGGGTGCAGCTATCAGATAGCCGAATTGGTTGTCGCCAATTGTGAGCGCAACGCTTTGGCTAGGTGTGGCTTGAGTGGACACTCGTTCACCATGATTGAGCCAGGCCTGAATATGCGCAAAATCTATCAAGGGAAAAGGCTGACTATCATTGATCGGCGGGAGACATATGCGCAGGCTATGCTCGTACAGCGTATCAAGCGCCTGGAGCAACAGCTGTGCGCTCTCGAGTTCTTGATGGCTCATTAGCTGCGTTACAATCGACAGCAGGTCGCCAAGTTGCGTATCTGTTGCGGGGACAACATTCACAGGGTGTTCCTTTAGCTCCACTACGGGTCGCGTGAGTTGTTGAAAGCTGATTAGGGATGGATGCGACTCGACCGCCGTTACATTTGTTCGTGAATATATTGAACCAGGGACGCATCCCTTGCTGGTTGTGATGACTGCCTATTAGTGCCTAGCCGATCAGTACCAGAGCACTAGGACCACTTGTATGGAGCATCGAGGCGGACACGCATCACGGTCACACTCCCCGACACACTCTACATCGAAAACGACAATTCAGCTATCATGATAGAAGCAACGCTGTTCCTGCTTCACAATGAGCCGCAGGCAGATGCATGGAGTCAGATCATGATTGACGCAAGTGACAAGGCACAGCGGACGGTGTATCAGCAGTCGGTGGATGGGGTTGTCAGCGATCTTGGCAGTGATCCGCAGCGTGGCTTGAGCGAAGCGGAAGCGCGTGCGCGACGTGAGCGCTATGGTCCAAATGAGCTGGAAGCGGCAAAGCCAGTTCCGGCCTGGCGAAGGTTCTTAGCGCAATTTCAAGATGTGCTGGTGATTTTGCTGTTGATCGCGACCGCGATTTCGATTGGGCTTTGGTTGTATGAGCGTGATTCTGCGCTGCCGTATGAAGGCCTGGTTATTTTTGGCATCGTGCTGCTAAACGGCATTTTAGGCTATGTCCAGGAATCACGCGCGGAACAAGCGGTGGCGGCGCTTCGTGCTATGTCGGCGGCGAATGCAACCGTGCTGCGAGATGGTCAGCGGCAGCAAATCAATGCGACGGAGCTTGTGCCGGGCGACGTGATCATGATCGAGGAAGGCGATACCATCCCTGCTGATGGGCGGCTCATTCAGTCAACGGCGTTACAAGTGGCGGAGGCGTCGTTAACGGGTGAAAGTTTGCCGGTATCCAAAAGCATCGAGCCAATCAGCGATGAGGTCGGGTTGGGTGACCGGCACAATATGGTGTTTAGCGGTACGGCAGCAACATATGGTCGTGGCCGGGCAATGGTGACATCGACGGGTATGGGTTCCGAGATGGGCAAGATCGCGGGCTTGCTCCAGCGAACCGAAACCGAGGAAACGCCGCTGCAACACGAGCTGGATCGTACCGGCAAGCTGCTGGGTGTGGTTGTGCTGATCATCGCGGCGATTGTGGTCATAACGATTATTCTGGTCGAGGGTATACGCGATTTCGCGGCAATCGTCGATGTGTTGATTTTTGGTGTGGCACTGGCGGTTGCGGCGGTTCCTGAAGGATTGCCGGCGGTTGTGACAGCGGTGCTGTCCATCGGCGTGCAGCGGATGGCACGTCGTAACGCGATTGTTCGCAAGTTGCCTGCGGTTGAAACGCTTGGCTCGGCTAATGTGATTGCCTCCGATAAAACCGGTACGTTGACTAAAAATGAAATGACCGTGCGAACTGTTGTTACCGCCGGTGGACGCGTGGACCTCACCGGGACCGGCTATGATCCTGAGGGTGAGATCCAAATTGATGGGCATGGCGTTACCGACGAGGCGCTGCGAGCCGAGGTGGAGCGAACCCTGCGTGGGGCGGATCGAGCGAATAATTCGGAGCTGCAAAACCGTGAAGGACGCTGGGCAATTCAGGGCGATCCAACTGAAGGAGCGTTGATTGTTGCCGCGCGTAAGGTAGGGCTTTCCTCCGAGTCGCTTGATAGCCGCTTTGAACGGGTGGGCGAAGTACCCTTCTCGTCCGAGCGCAAGCTAATGACAACGGTGCATACGGATGCAACTAAGCGCGAGCGACGGATTGCATTTACCAAGGGAGCGCCCGACGTGCTGCTGCCGCGCTGTACGCATGAGCTTGTCGGTGATGCGACGCGTCCGCTTGACGACGCACGCCGCGCTGAGGTTCGCGCGATTAATGAGGAACTTGCAGGTGAGGCGCTCCGCACACTGGGTATTGCCTTTCGTTCGCTGCCGCCAGCAAACGCGTCCAGCGATGTTGATGATCGTGTGGAGCACGAGCTGGTCTTTTTAGGATTGGTTGGAATGATCGATCCGCCGCGAACCGAAGTTAAGGATGCAGTTGAGGTTGCTCGACGGGCCGGAATCAGGCCAATCATGATCACCGGCGATCATCCAAAAACGGCGGCGGCAATTGCAACCGAGCTTGGCATTATGACCGGCGGTCAGGCGATGACCGGCGCTGAGCTGGAAAAACTTTCCGACGATGCGCTCACTGCCACTGTACGCGATGTGTCGGTCTATGCTAGGGTCAATCCTGAGCATAAGCTGCGTATTGTGGAAGCGCTTCAGCGTAATCAAGACGTTGTGGCGATGACGGGCGATGGCGTGAACGACGCGCCCGCCTTGAAAACAGCC
>JASKZZ010000511.1 GCA_030147335.1 Herpetosiphonaceae bacterium
TCGTTGGACGGCTGCGTGGCCAGCGCGTCATGTATCGGACGCAGAGGTAGCAATTAAGCTATGTTATACCTGGCGAAAGCACTACAGCGGAGTAGGACCGAACAAAAAATGCTTTACCATGGTTTGTGGTATCGTATAACCTCCTACACTCAGCGATCATTCCGCCCGATGCAAAGCAGCATGTTGGACCGAGGGATGAAGGAATAGAACCATGCGAAATCGCCCATCAAACACACGTAACCGTGTCACACTTGAGCCAGCTGACGATCAGTCAACCAGCCTTGTACCTACCACCTCTCGCCGCACAATTGCTGTTGGCGACGCCAAAACAATTGTTGTACAGCCACGCATACCCATGCCTTACAAGGCAATGATCTGGTTTTCATTCGGCCTTAATGCGTTGCTGCTAATGGCTCTGCTTGGCGGTGGACTGTACGCGCTTCGGTTGTACAATCGTGCCCAAGAGCAATTGCAAGCGGTTCAAGAATCTATCGCGATGGAATCGCCCGCGGGACAGCGGCTGCAAGCGATCCAACAAAATCCGGCCAGCGCCATGGACACAGCGCGTTACAGCGTCAATGAGTTGATGACCTCGATTGAGGGCTTGCAAAGCGCGCATATTCGCACCAACATCCCAATCGACCAACAACTGCCCATCAACCTTGATGTTCCGGTCAATCAACAAACTTCGGTGCGAACAACCGCGCCAGTGCCACTCGTTGTTCCGGCGCGGTTCACATTGCCCGGTGGTGGAGGTCAGATCAACGGCAGTGTTGCCCTCAGCTTACCGGCAGGCATGGAATTACCGATCAACCTGAACATGACTATTCCGATCTCATCGACCGTACCAGTCCGCTTTGATGTGCCGGTTGATATTGCAATGCAGGATACCGAGCTAGCCGACGACTTTGGACGGCTTCATCAACTGGTCGAGCCTGCCGCCGAGCTGATCAAGGCTCGCTAATGCGTCCGCTGATTTTGTGGGATATTGATGGCACGCTCATGCGTGGCAATGGTGCTGTTGCGCGGTTCTTTCTGCAAGCACTGCGCGAAGTGTACACGTTGCCAGATGAGATCAAGCGTGTTGATTATGGCGGCAAAACCGATGGACAGATCGTGCTCGAAACATTGGCCTTGCACGACATTCAGCATGAGGCTGCGCTTGAGCTGTTGCCACAGTTCAACGCGCGTTACCATCAGTTGATGAACGAGATCGCGCACGAGCTACATCAACATGTGCGCATCTTACCGGGCGTTGTGCCGCTTCTTCAGCAGTTGCGCGAACACCATGTCATCCAAACACTCCTAACCGGCAACATGGAAGTAGTCGCCGAAATAAAGCTGCGCGCGCTCGATTTGCAGCAGTATTTCGATCTACCGATTGGCGCGTATGGCTCCGACGACCGGGATCGTACCAAGTTGGTGCCGATTGCACGACGCAAAGCAGCCGCTCAACACGGCGAGCAGATTGGTCCGACAATTGTTATTGGTGACACGCCGCGAGACATAGCCTGTGGTAAAGCAGGCGGCGCTCGTACAGTCGCCGTTGCAACAGGCAGTTTTACCCTTGAGCAGCTTGCGCAACATCAACCGGACGCTGTTTTAGCCGATTTGAGCGATACCGAAGCCGCAGTTGCCGCCATTCTTCACCGGCAGTGAATACGATTTGTAAGTAGCGCTAGCGCTACTAAGATCCTTTTTGTTTGTTTCATGATTGTTGAATTAACTTGTGACCACCAAATATCAAAATCAAGCAGCAGCGATTGTTAGCGAGCAGATCGAACGACTGCGCGTGGTGCTGGCCGATGTGCAATCACGACTTGCACCGGCGACATTGGACTTGCGCCAAATTGCGCGAACAATCGACGAGCTAAGTATTCGTAGTGGGCGAAGTGATGCTAATGCGATTGTGCTGCGACAGCTCAAGCAGCTGAAAGATCGTCAGCAGACCTTGGAGCATGAAGTCAATGATCTCCAAAAGGCAGCGCGAAGCATTGAGCAGCTTATTCGGCAAACTGAAATGAGCAGCGCCACACTGAAGGACAATAGCACGCAGGCCGACCCATGGGATCTTGCGCTCAAGGCTCAGATTATCCAGGGACGCGAAGACGAGCGGACACGACTGGCACGCGAGGTGCATGATGGCCCCGCCCAAGTTGTCGCGCATGTGCTGCTTGGCCTTGATCATAGCCTGACGTTGGCGCAGCAGCAAAACTATGACCGATTACGCGATCTGCTGATGCATTTGCGCGAAGGTAGTCGTAGTGGTTTGCATGAGGTGCGGCGCTTTATTGCCGATTTGCGACCACCGGCGCTTGAGCATCAAGGGCTTGACGCAGCCTTGAAAGAGCTGTGCAATCGTTTTGAAGCGGCAGGACTGGTTAATGTGCGCAGCGACGGAACGCACCTGCCCCGACTCAATGTCGAACAAGAGATTGTATTGTATCGAATTACGCAAGAAGCGTTGAACAACGTTTCTAAGCACGCGCGCACCGCCAACGTAACTGTACATTATGCGGCAGTTAAGGGTCAGGTTATTCTGCTAATCCGCGATGATGGACCCGGCTTCGATCCGCGAACGGTCGCGGCGCGTACCAAGGGCAAGCACTGGGGCTTAGCCAGTATGCGTGAGCGAGCCGAATTGGTTGGAGCGCAGTTTCATGTTGTTTCCTCAGTCGGACACGGAACGGAAATTCGTGTAACACTGTCGTTAGGTTCCTAGTTAGGAACCCACTCGACAGTACAAGTTTCAGGTCGTCGCACCACGAACGACAACAGCTGCGATACCCCCTCAAACCTGAAGCAAGACAAGCTCAATCTTCAATCACTTGACGACCGTTTCCCAATGCGCTACAGTCAGCGCAATAGGAAGCGTCCGCTCATGCCGATACACTTGCTACAATTGGGCACTCGCGCCCTTTAGAAAATGGGAATGCCATGGATGCAATTCGAGTTTTGATCATGGATGACCACCCGATCTTCCGCCGTGGCATCCGCTGGATTCTCGACTCGGCGCCGGATATTAATGTTATTGGCGAAGCTGAG
>JASKZZ010000524.1 GCA_030147335.1 Herpetosiphonaceae bacterium
AGCGGTGACAACTCGAACTACGTCGCTGCGACTGTTGCGCGAGATACGTTTCAGGTACCGATTGTGGTTGCGCGCATTTACGATCCGCAGCGTGAACAAATATATCGACGGCTTGGCATTCGTACCATTAGCTCAACTGCCTGGGGCGCGCATAAAATCAAACGGCTGATGCTCAACAGCGATTTGCACGGTACCCGTGAGCTTGGCAACGGCGAGGTGCATGTGATGGAGGCGCGTGTTTCTGATTTGGTAGCCGGACGCAAGGTACGCGACTTAGCGTATAACGGCGAGGTCAATATTTTTGCCGTTGTGCGCGGTGGACAGGCGTTTGTGCCGTCGCCAACATTTGTGCTGCAAGAAGGCGATGTACTCCATCTTAGCGTTGTAGCAGACGCAATTGCCAAAGTTGAAGGGCTGATTCGATAACCGGATTGCTTAACGTAATGTAAAAACATTAGGACTCGTCGTCGTGATGGCGATACCTTGTGCTATAATCCTTGCGGCTGGAGCTTACCCAGCCACGGCGTTATTTCCGTTTGTAAGGAGACGAGTTCGTGCGTAAATCTTTGATCGGCATTCTCTTGATGGTTTTGCTGTTGCCCATTTTGGCGGCCTGTGGCGCAGCCAACACTGGCACAGAATCCACTGGTGCTTCAGCATCGGCAGGCGCGGCTGGTTCAGCAGCAGCAAGCGGTATCCCAACTCCAGTAGAAACTGAAGCTGCAAGTATGGCAGCGTCCACAGAAGCATCAGCCGCAAGCTCGGCAGCATCCACAGAAGCTACCAGCGGCGCCGCAGGTGCAGGCGGCGACATCCGCGTTGCCCTTGTTACAGACGTAGGCAAGGTCAATGACGGTACATTCAACCAGTTCGCGTTTCAAGGACTGGAGCGTGCTCAGCAGGAGCTGGGCGTGCAGATCGACTACATCGAGACGCAGCAGCAAGGCGACTACGAGAAGAACCTTGAGCAATTTGCTACAGGTGACTACGATCTGATCGTTGGCGTTGGCTTCTTGATGGGCGATGCAATCAAAGCAGCGGCATCACGTCATCCTGACGTAAACTTCGCAATCGTCGACTTTGCCTATGGTGACAGCCCACCAGCAAATGTAAAAGGCCTGGTCTTCCAGGAAGATCAAGCGGGCTACCTGGCTGGAACCATGGCCGCGCTTCTGAGCCAGAGCAACACCATTGGCGTTGTCGGTGGTATTGAAGCTGTTCCGGCAGTCAAGAAGTTTGTTTTGGGCTACGAGGCCGGTGCGAAGGCCCAGAAGTCTGACATCAACGTACGCCAGGTGTACATTCCAAGCTTCACTGATCCGGGAGCAGGCGGCGAAGCTGCGCGCTCAATGATCGCAGAAGGCGCGGATGTGATCTTCGGTGCCGGTGGTCAAACAGGTTCGGGCGCGATCCAAGAAGCCGCGAAGCAGGGCGCGTTTGTGATTGGCGTGGACCAGGACGAGTACAACACGACCTTCCGCGGCGGCTCGACCGAGGGCGCTGATAAGATCGTAACCAGTGCCGTCAAGCGTGTGGACAACGCGGTGTTCGATACGATTAAGTCAGTTGTCGATGGCAACTTCTCGAATGAACTGTATGTTGGCTCGGTTGAGAACGGCGGTATCGACTATGCCGAAGCACACGATGCTTCAGCTGCTGTGACAGCCGAGATCAAGGCGAAGGTAGACGAGGTTAAGCAAGGTCTTAGCACCGGATCGATCCAGACCGGCGTTCAAGTTCAATAACAAGCATAACCGCGAACAAGACAACAGGAGCGCATATGCGCTCCTGTTGTCTTGTTTTTTGCTGTCGGGTAACTGAAAACTTAAGCTACAATACGGGCAACAAAAGCGTCCATTAGCGCAACGTCCAATTCCTCGTTACCCTAACTAATCATGTATTTGTCGTGCTTTTATCCGAATAGCGGTAGGGAGAGCTAAAATCGTGCAGCAACAACCTACGCTGGAAGTCCGTGACATCACCAAGCGTTTTCCAGGCGTCCTTGCTAATGACCATATCTCATTCACCTTGATGAAAGGTGAAATCCATGCTTTCCTGGGTGAAAACGGCGCGGGCAAGTCGACCTTGATGAACATTTTGTACGGTCTGTACGCGCCCGACGAAGGCCAGATCTTGATTAACGGTCAGCCGGTAACTATCCGCAGCTCAGCGGACGCAATCGCACGCGGCATTGGCATGGTCCACCAAGAATTTGCACTGGTCGATACGTTGACTGTGGCAGAAAATATTATGCTTGGCACCGAAATCACAAGTGGGCCGCTTGTAGATGAGCGCCGCGCTAACGAGCGTATCAAGCAGCTGTCGCAGGAATATGGTTTACACGTGCCGCCGGACGCGTTGGTACAGGATTTACCGGTGGGCGTTCAGCAGCGTGTCGAAATTCTCAAGGCGCTGTACCGCAACGCCGAAATGCTGATTTTGGACGAGCCGACCGCAGTACTGACACCACAAGAAGCAGAAGATTTGTTTCGGGTCATGCGTTCGTTGGTAGCGCGCGGCAAATCGATTATTTTTATTTCTCATAAGCTGAAAGAAGTATTGAGCATTGCCGACCGTATTACCGTACTGCGGCGCGGCAAGGTGGTAGGAGCAGCAAATCCGCGCGAGTCTACTGAACGAACGTTGGCGTCGATGATGGTTGGACGCGATGTTGTGTTGACCGTTGATAAAGACGATGCGCAGCCTGGTCAATCCATGCTTGAAGTTCGTGAGCTTGTGGTGCTTGATGATCGTGCGCAAGTCGTTGTTGATGGCGTTTCGCTTGAGGTACGCACGGGCGAAGTATTGGGCATTGCGGGAGTACAGGGCAACGGCCAAACCGAACTGGTCGAGGCGATCAACGGATTGCGGCCGGTTGTACATGGCATGGTGTGTATCGCGGGACAAAACACAACCACATCGTCGCCGCGCGCAATCAACGAGCTAGGGGTAGCCTATATCCCAGAAGACCGCAAAGGCACGGGGCTGGTGTTAGCCTACCCCATCGTCGACAATCTTGTGTTATCAACGTATTACCGGTCACCCTTTGCCAAAGGAATGCGGATCATTGCCAACACCATCGAGGAGCAAGCGCGCAGGCTGGTCAAGGAGTTTGACATAAGGACGCCGTCAATTTGGACATCGGCTGGATCGTTGTCGGGCGGCAATCAACAAAAAATTATCGTTGCCCGTGAGTTTAGCCGCAAGATTAAGTTACTTGTTGCGTCACAGCCAACGCGTGGGATTGATGTTGGCTCGATTGAGTTCATTCACCGCTCGATTATTCAACAGCGCGATGAAGGGGTAGCGGTACTTCTGGTATCGGCTGAGCTTGACGAAGTTCTGGCGCTTTCCGACCGTATTGCAGTGATGTACAAAGGACATATACTGGCAGTGCTGCCTCGCGCCGAGGCAACTCGCGACCGTTTAGGATTACTCATGGCTGGTATTACCGAGGAGCTGACACATGGCCGTCCAGCTTGATGCGCCGCTCGCACCCCAACGTCGTAACTATGTAGCAGCGTTTCTTCGAGGCGCGCTTGTTCCACTCCTGGCAATTCTAACCGCGCTGCTGGTTGGTGCTGTTATTATCTGGATTTCAGCGCCTGCTGAACGCGGCACACGCTTTGAAGTAGTCTTTGCCGCGTATCGAGGGCTATTTCTCGGAGCGTTCGGTGGACGACAAGCCATTGCTAATACGTTGGTTGAAGCAACGCCGTATATTCTGGCTGGACTTGCCGTCGCAGTTGCTTTCAAATGCGGCTTGTTTAATATTGGCGCTGAAGGCCAGCTTTTCATGGGCGCTTTAGCAGCGGCAACTGTCGGCGCAAGTCAGTTGGGTTTGCCAGCGCTTATTCATCTTCCTTTGTCGTTGTTTGCAGGAGCGCTTGTTGGCGGATTGTGGGCAGCTATTCCAGGCTACTTGCGCGCGCGAACCGGAGCGCATGAAGTCATCACCACGATCATGCTTAACTATATCGCGTTCCGACTGCTTGACTATTTAGTAACAGGGCCGCTCAAAGATCCGAGTGCTTCGGCACTGCGAACTCCGTTTGTTGCCTCCACCGCGCAGCTGCCGCGATTTGTCGGCGCGCTGGAAGACCCCAGCTTAACCGGGGGGCAAACCTACCAGCCATTGATCGTAAGCACTGATCCGAATTGGAACTTACGATTGCATCTCGGCTTTGCCATCGCCCTCTTGGCTGTTTGGGGCATTTGGTGGCTGTTGAATCGAACGACGAC
>JASKZZ010000041.1 GCA_030147335.1 Herpetosiphonaceae bacterium
TCCGGCTCTGTCGAGGAAGTAATCTGCTTGAGATCTTGAACATCCTTGTCGGTTGGCGTTTTGCTCTGCGGAGCCGCAGTACCGACAGTGGGTGCGGGGCTGTTGGCTTTGACCTCGACGCTCATACGCTGAACCTCGGCTTCCTTACCTGGTCGCTGAGCAGTGACCTCAAGACCCCAAGCTCCCGGGGTGTCGAAGGTAGGCTTGACGATAAATGTGCCACGTTCGCCCAGGCCGTCACCATAATACGTGGCGTCCTCTTCACCCGCAGCGGTAGCATTGTTGCCCTCAAGCTTGAAATAGCGCACGCGCACCTTGGTTTCGGCGGCATCCTTGATCGGCACGTTATTTTCCAACAAGCCGAGCGCTAAACGATTCGGCCCGACAACAACTTCTGAAGTTGCTAAAACCGGTGTAACCGCGCCGGCAGGAGATTTAGCCTCTGGCTGATCGTGGCTGTGATCATCACTGGCCGTATGCTCGTGCGGCTTGTTCGCGGCTTCTCCAAACCCGGCATTAGCAGGTTGTCCGCAGGCTGTCAGCAGCGCGACAACACTAGCTAAAAACACAATCCATATAGCTCGACCCATTGATTCGCTCCCGTATTAGTTGTGCGCGTGCTACAATTTCGGGCACAACCAAATTTTTTGTAATGAGACCCGTCGATGCATATTGTACCGTGGATTACACGTCTAACACTGGTCCTTAGTCTGGTTCTGACCCTCGCAGCTTGTGGCGCTGATGCAACCGTTCGCCCAACCGTTGGACAGCCAGCCCCCAACTTCACGCTCCAAGATCTCAACCAGCGTGATGTCCGTCTAGCAGATTTTCAAGGCAAAGTCGTTATCGTTAATTTTTGGGCAACGTGGTGTCCGCCCTGCGTAAACGAAACGCCACGTCTTGTCGATTGGCAGTCCAAGCACGGCGATGATGGATTACAGGTTATTGGCGTTGATACGCTGTTTCAGGATTCGCGCGAAGCCGTCGATGAGTTTGTCGCGACGTATGCGGTAACATACCCGATGCTGGTTGACGATACTGGAAACGTATCGAAGCAGTGGGAAGCGCGTCAGTTGCCTCGCTCCTTCGTAATCGACCGTGAAGGTACCGTGCGTTACATTCGCATTGGTGAGCTTACCGAAGAGGACTTTCAAGCTCAGGTAATGCCACTTCTGGATTCCTAGCGTATGATCCGAGTGTCGTCGGTTACTGGCGGCTCAAGCTGAAGCGTGACATGCTCGATACCAAAACGGCTGTGCAGCACATGGCGCAGCTCCGTCAAAATACGTTGATGGTCACTACCGACCAACACCTCTTTCAGCCGCACATGTCCGCTCAATGCAATAAAATTCGACGCGACGCTCCACACATGTAAATCGTGTACGTTGTCAACGCCCGGTGTTGTATGTAGTGTTCGTTGGACCTCGGCAACATCAATCGAGGCAGGCGCGGCTTCCAGTAGAATGTTAACGGTATCGCGCAACAAGCGCCATGCGCTCCAGATCAGCAGCACGCTAATGCCCAAGCTCAACAAAGGATCGGCCAGATACCAGCCAAACGCATACATCAACCCACCAGCAAGCAATGCCCCTACCGAACCGAGCGCATCACCGATAACATGCAAATAGGCGCTCCGAATATTAAGATTTTCGTCGCTGGAACGCAGCAGCAGCATCGCTGACACGATATTCGCAAGTAGACCAGCCGCCGCGATTATCATAAGAACGGGCGCATTCACAACTGGCGGCGCCCACAATCGTTCAATGGCTTCGTAGATAACATACAGCGACAACACCATTAACGACAAACCATTGATTAGCGCTGCTAGAATCTCGGCACGATGAAAGCCAAAAGTGCGTTGGGCCGTGGCTGGACGACTAACCAGCCAGGTAGCGCCAAGACTTAGTCCCAGCGCGGCTACGTCGGTCAGCATATGACCGGCATCAGCGAGCAATGCTAGACTGCCAGTAACAACACTACCAATTACCTCGGCAACCATTAAGCTGATCGTCAACAGCAATGCGAGAATCATTGCGCGTGTACTACCATGGTGGTGGTGATGACCCGCGTGATCATGGTCGTGGTGCTCGTTGCTAGCGCGGGGCGGCGCAGCACAGCCTGCGCTCGTGTCGTCGCAGGCAGCGCGCTCGCAGCATGTGTGTATGTGTTCGTATGGTGTCATGAATGTGCTAAATGAGCAATTCCAGCTTCGATCAACTCGCGAATATGATTATCGTCAAGGGTGTACAGGACATGCCGCCCAACTTTGCGCCGGCGAACAAAACGCAGCGCGCGAAGTAGCCCAAGCTGATGCGACACAGCAGACTCGCTAATTTGGACTAGCCGGGCAATTTCACAAACGGGCAGCTCGGCCAGCGACAACGCGTGCAACATTCGTAGCCGCGTTGGATCTGCAATCGCCTTATACGTTTGGGCTAGCCGTTCGCTATCCGCAACCGATACAAGGTCGATCTCAACTGAAGCTTCCGGTTCTATCAAATTGGAGTGTAATGTTCGCATAGCCCTAACATATGAACAGATATTCATGTATTAAACCGCAAAACAATGCGCTTGTCAAGGCAAAACCTACGAAATCAGCGTCTCACTAGCAGCAGAAATAGTCTGATACCGCCCCAGCGTCTGCTCTAACCTTCGATGCGTAAAACAACATCGTAGGCCAACATTGATACGTTGGATTTACGGCAGGTTAAGTGCTTGTTCGCTCGCGTTGGAATCAGGCAATATGGTAAACCGTTCTCCAAAACGTGCTGCATTGGTCGCATCAACCAGCGTCATTGAGTTGAGGGTACGTAACGCGAGCGAACTGCGTTCTTCATCCGAGGCCAGCGCATGCCACAGATACATTCGCATACGGCGATCCGGCTGATCGTTCATCACAAACTCAAGAATCGTCGTCTGGGGCAGTGAGTACCGAAGCTCGGTGTATCGTCCG
>JASKZZ010000066.1 GCA_030147335.1 Herpetosiphonaceae bacterium
CTTCTTGGAGCTGTCAGCTGGTTCAACGCATCCGGCAGCCAAACTGATTTCGTCGCACCCCCTGCTCGCCAGGCGCTGGCCGCTGCAAAAGAAATCGGCCCAACGCCTACATTTGTCCCAACTCGTGAGCCATTACCGACGTCACAACCATATGTAGGGGCGACGGTCGAGCCAACGCAAGCGCGAACAAATGCACCCAGGATGGCAACGGTAGGTACAGACACAGTTGAATCTGCCCGTACAGAATCACAGGCTGCGCGTTCGCGGCGTAAAGCTATTGTTACGGCTACAGCTGTTCCAGCGCAACGAACAGCGCCTACACAACCGCCGGCACCACCTGTTGCGCAGCAGCCTGCGCAAACTGGCGGAAGCAATAATGCGACAGCGCCGCAAGTAGAGCCAGCACAGCCAGCGGCACCACAACCTGTCGCCAAGCCTGCGCCGCAGAAACAACCAACACCACAACCCGTAGCTAAGCCTGCACCTAAACCTGTGCAACAACCCGTAGCTAAGCCTGCACCTAAACCTGTACAACAACCGGCACCTCAGCCTCCTGCTGAGGAAAAAAAGGAACCCAAGCAGGAAGAACCTAAGCAGGAAGAACCTAAGCAGGAAGAGAAAAAGGAAGAGCCGGTTCAGGCACAACAGGGTGATGACGACAAAGAGGACAAAGAGGACAAAGAGGACAAAGAGGACAAAGACGACGATAAAGGCAAAAAGGATTAGGTATTTACCGTCAAGCAAGATACCAGTATGGCAACAGGCTCGCACAATGCGAGCCTGTTGCTGTCTCCAAGTGGATTACGCTGACTGGAGTCGGCGGATGATTGCGTCGGCCATTTGCGATGTACCAACGGCTGTCGGATCATTACGATCCGGCTTCATATCGTAGGTCACGTCTTTTCCTTCGCTGATTACTGACTCAACGGCACGTTCCAAACGATCAGCCGCATCCTTTTCCCCAAGGTAGCGCAGCATCAACACCCCCGACAAAATCAGCGCGGTCGGATTTACCTTGTTCTGGCCCTTATATTTCGGTGCTGAACCATGAGTTGCCTCAAACAGTGCTGTGTCAACGCCAATGTTTGCTCCGGGCGCGACACCTAATCCGCCAACCAGTCCGGCACAAAGGTCAGACAAAATATCGCCATACAGGTTTTCCATCACCAGTACGTCGTAATTTTCCGGCTTTTGCACAAGCTGCATACACATCGCATCGACCAGCCACTCGTCGTACTCGACACGGCCCTCGTATTCCTTAGCAACCTCGCGTGCCACTTCGTAAAACAAGCCGTCGGTGAACTTCATGATATTGGCCTTGGCAACTGCCGTTACCTTGCGCCGGTTGTTCTCAATTGCGTAATCAAAAGCTGCCTTAACAATACGGCGCGAGCCTGTCCGCGAGATCGGCTTGATCGAGATTGCGGCGTCTTCACGAATCTTGCCTGGCGCCATATCGATGATCTGCTTGGCCTCGGCACTATCGACTGGAAACTCGACGCCCGCGTACAAATCCTCGGTATTTTCGCGCACAATCACAACGTCAACATTATCGAAGCGCGAGCGAACACCCTTGTACAGCTTGCACGGGCGGATACACGCATACAGGTCTAGCTCTTTGCGCAGCGCTACGTTCACCGACCGAAAACCGGTGCCGATTGGTGTCGTGATTGGACCTTTGAGCGCAACCTTGTTTTTGCGGATGCTTTCAAGCACATTCGGCGGCAGTGGCGTACCAGCTGTCTCCATAATATCGACACCCGCCTCAACCACATCCCAATTAAACGCTACTCCCGTACCTTCCAGCACGCGACGTGTTGCCTCGACCAATTCCGGCCCGGTTCCATCACCGCGTATCAAGGTTACATCATAAGCCATTACATCCTCCTGGTCTTACGTTATCGACCTGATTACTTTTGACCATTCTACTCGGCGCATGGGTCATGATGCAAACGCAGCTAGTGAAAAAGGCAATCAACGCGGTACCATAAGAAATACTATCGCGAAAGGCGGTTAATGGAATACCGGCTCAGCATGAATTGGAGGAGTAACATCAGAGGCAACGTGTGGGTGCTTATGCAGCCATCCATACAATCCGATCATGCCCACATACCACCCCCATAGCCACCATACCGAAAATGGCGGTAGTGTTGTGTACGCGCCAGGAACGCGCGACAGCCAGCGCGAAACCACTAAGAGCCATTGCAGGAACGGCCAAGCAAACAATGCTACAACTTGTCCTAGTGGCAGCCACACCATGCCGGCTACTGTTGCAAGCGAACCAAATAGCATTGCATACGGTACAACTGGCAGCATTAACACATTGGCGATGGGCGCAATTAACGAAAAGCGTCCGAAATGATACAGAATAACCGGCAGCGATAATAGCGACGCCGCTAGAGTTGCCGTAAGCGGCTCAATTGTCCAACGCAGGCCTCGCCACCGAAACGGTCCTAAGCGTTCGAGCCATTGCTCAATCGGACGGGCAAAGGCAAACAGGCCGGCAGTAGCAAGCGCACTGAGCTGAAATCCAATATCCCACAGCACATTTGGATCAGACAAGGTCATTGCGACGCACGCCACCAACAGCGCCGTCCATGCTTCGGTTTCGCGCTCGACCAATACTGCAACAACCGCGAGGCTACCCATCACCGCTGCTCGTACCACTGAGGGCGTCGCGCCGACGAACAGCACATAAAGCACAATGACTGGCAGACATAATGCAGCCGCTCGTTTCCGCGAAATGTTCCAGGTTTGCAATAGCCCGACAACACCTGCAATAATTACTGAAATGTTCCAGCCTGAGATGACCAAGATATGGGATGTACCCGTCGCCGAGAATGCTTCAAGTACATCGTCTGGAATCGTTGATTGCACACCAAGGAGAATACCGACAAGCAGCGAGGCGTGTGGCTCCGAAATCAACCGTACACCAGTCCGCCGCGCATGATCATTGAGCCGGAGCATTGATCGCTGCCACCACGTCCCGCCCTCAGCTGCGAGCAATGTTACTTTGGGCTTGCTCATCAAAGCATAAATACCGTGACGCGCTAGATACATCCGGTAGTCGAAATCATCGCCACGTTGAGGCTGCTCCAACCGTCCGCTTACCGTTAAGCGCTGTCCATACTGTAGCTCAGGATTTGGAGGCAGCCGCAGCAGCACCTGCCCATCAACCTGCCGCAGCTGTTCACCGACAAGCAGCTGTTCCGCAGCCATAACCGCGCTTTGTTTATACTCTCGACGGTCCGGCTGTTGCGTAACAACACCCGTTATTGTCACTTTGTGGCCAGTATAGGCCCATACGCTACTGGCAGTCGTTTCGGGCTGAAACCAACTGAACCACGTTGCGCCGCCTACAAATGTTACAGCCAGCAACAACGGCAAGCGTACATCCTGCTTAGCCCACCATACTCCAGCAACCGCAGCGAGACTAACTATTGCAGCCGACGACAAATGTATTGGCAGACGCAGCCAATCGCCAATGACAATGCCAAGCAGCCAAGCAATGCAGAACCAAACTAAAGGCATAAAAAATCACAAACGAGGCAGTGCGATAACGTCTAGCGCTATGCACCAACAAGGAAATGAAGGCAATACAAAAGGGGAACGGACAAAGCTACATCAGGATGTAGAAGTTTCAGGTCGGGTAGGTATTCGAATCAGACCGGCAGCAAGCAGCGTAATTAACGGCACAATAAAGAGATTACCTTGTAGCTCCTGTTGTCCAGCAAAAAGCGCTAGAACATACAAAGCTAACAGCCCAAGTCGCAGTTGCAGCCATCGCTGCGACGGCTCACGTAACAAATGGTCGGCAAAAACCAACCCAGGCAGTACCAGCAAACCCAGGTCGTACACAAACAGATGTGGACCCATCACCATCAATCCGCACAATGTTACAGCATATCGTAATGGCAGCTCGCCGCTACGCCGCCACCAAAGATAGCAAAGTAATCCAAACACCAGCACTGCGCTTAGACTACCTATCACGCTGGCAACTGTGCCTGGACCAAATACCACAACCCATACGGATTGCCACGAATACATTTTGGCTGCTTGTCGAGCGATCTCGTTATGATACACATCGGAGCGCAACAGCAACACCCACCGCTCGATTGTTGGTAATCCGCCTAGCCCCAGCGTGACGATACCAATGATTGCGCTGGTGCCACCAAAACTCAGGAGTGTCCGCCAACGACGATCAAGCAGCAATAGTGGTAGTAGACCCACAAAAAGCTGCGGCTTAAGCATTCCAGCCGCGATAAGCACACCGACAAGACCATCATGTTTACGAACAAGCGCAAGCAAAATTGCTGTATGCAGCAACAGGCTTAACCCTGTATTTTGTCCCGCACTTAAAGCATAGTACACCGGCGCCGAGAACAACGCTAGCAGCAGGAGTAGTCGTCCGTGGCGGCCTTGAAGCGTAGGCAGCAGTGATCGCAGCAACAAAACGCTTGCAACAAATGCGCTAGCCATCAGCAGCGTCCAAACAGCAAAAGCTCCAGCGTAAGGTAACAAGCTTAGGGGTGCCATCAGCAGGGCATAGTGCGGAGGGTTAAGGTATGCAGAAACGCCGTCAAAGCCACGTAGCGCAGCGTTCTGCACCTCCACCTGTCGCTGAAGATCGTAAAGGTTCGTATACTCACCATGACGAACTAGCCAGCCGCCCGTATAAAACGCTGGAAAATCTGGTCCCAGCACAACGCCGCTGCGATCACGACCGCCACTACCGCCAACCCACAACCAAAGCAGCATCAGCCACACCAACGCCATCAGAAAAAGATAAGCCGGCGCGGCTAGACGCAGCAAGCTTCCTGATACAAGCAGACGACCAGCGTGAACGAAAGGGGAATTACCAACAACCCGTGATTTTGTTCTGACCTGCATTTAGTGCTCGATCCCTACGCTGTCGCCGATCTTGGCTTTGCCACTTTGTAGCACACGAGCCAGCATACCACGCCGACCTCGAAGCATTTCTTTGAGACCTATACGAACCTGCTCAAGCTCACCGCATACCGTACACGGCTCCGTAATTTCCACCAGCGCCGTGCCTATCCATACCTTTTGTCCAGCCTTAAGAGCATTTACATCAAGGCCACGAACAGTGACATTTTCGTTGAGCGCGCCAGGTTGGAGGCTTAAAGACAGCAGTGTTGCTTCATCAACCAGCAGCACTTGCCGCTTCGAGTTAGCGCGAGCCTTACGATCATCGCGCAGACCCCAGTTTTCTATAATTTCGGCTTCGGGCAGCGCAATCATGCCGCTCTCACGCTGCTTTGAGATAAAAATGCCACAAATCCGGCCAGAAATACGATTCATAGGTTTGTTGGAGCGAAATAAGGAAGGTACGCTCGACAGGCCCTGCTACGTTATTGTAGCACGGCAGTTTGAGCCAGAACTGCTATTGTGACGCAGCTAATTGGCGAGTGGGTGCTAGGCCTGATCGAAAAACCAAAACACAGGGCGCTTCCAACGTCGCGCCCTGTACACCACGTATTAGCGAGGGGAAAGCTGCAGCAACTGCGAAAGTCGTGCCCAGTCAATGTGTTCCGTTGCAAGATTATGGAATTGTTCGCGTTTCGCGCCGCCAAAGCGCAAATGTCCCATCAACGCCTCAAGCCGCTGGACCGTGGAAAGAGTATCGTTGCCCGTCATCAACAATGGCACGTTCCGCTCGGCAGCCCGGCTCAACACAGTTGCCGCCGGTCGCAGGTTGCCTGTCAGGATAATACAGGAGGTTGATGTTTCCAATGCCGCGATTTGAATATCCGACCGATCACCGCCGGTGATCACTGCCTTGTTTGGCTTGCGCCGGAAGTAGCTCAGCGCGGCCTCAGCGCTCATTGCGCCAATCGACAGATTTTCTACCAGCCGCGTCCGATCTCCTTCGTTGATCACCTGCGCATCAATATGCTCGATCACATCTTGCACGGTTGCTGCTTCGATCTGTGGATCATGCGGGATTATCCCCAGCACCGGCACGTTGGATTGCTCTAAATATGGAGCTACTGTCGTGCGTACGTAATCAAGCTGGGATTGAAACACTTGATTGAGCACAACACCAACTAAGCGATCACCCAGATAACGATGTACCGCCGCAATAATATCAACTGCGTTAGCATTACGGTATCGACTGACCATCAGCACCGGCACGTTAAGCAGGTCACTGACTTGATCAGCGCTCAGATCCATTAACGCGCCTTCGGCCCATGTATTTGCGCCTTCCAGCACAACAACCTCTTTACCTTGAGTGATTGTCTGATAAGCCTGCTGGAGCCGTCCGCTCAAGTCGGGCTTGTCACCACGCAGAACACCCTCCATCATCCGGGTTGTTGCCAGTACCGGCGCGATCTGATCGGGCGCGTCCTGCAGATCAAACATTTCGCGCATCAGCTGCGCGTCCTGGTCAATCGCGCCCTGCTCCGTTTGCGCAACCGCAACACTCACGGGCTTCATGTACCCAATGGTACGGCCTTCCGAACGAAAATGGTCCAGCAACACAGCGCAGATCGCGCTTTTGCCAACAAATGTTTCGGTTGATGCAACATACAAGGTTGCCATATCAGCACCTTTGGTCAACTAGCAATGTACAATGAACAATGATGATGTCACGGTTGACGTCATCGTTCCCCGAATTGCTAATTGCTTATCACTTATTGTTCGCCAAGAATGATACGCGCATCCAGCACAATTGAACCCTGGCCCTGATCGTACACCATCAGCGGATTAATATCCATCTCCACAATCTCGGGAAAATCGGTAACAAGCTGCGAGGTTCGCAAAATTGTGTCAAGAATGCTCGCGATGTCCGCCGGTGCCTCGCCGCGCACGCCGCGCAGGATCGGGAACGAACGAATAGCCTCGATCTGCTCCTGGGCTTCCTGCTTCGATAATGGAGCCAGCCGAAACACGACATCCTTCAGCACTTCGACATAGATACCACCCATCCCGAAGCCAATCATCGGGCCAAGCTGCGGATCACGTGACACACCCACAAGGCATTCTCGCCCCTTTGGCGCTTGCTGCTGGACCAGGATTCCGCGTATATCGGCATTTGGCTGGTATCGTCGCGCGCGGTACTCGATCAGTTCGTATGCATCACGAGCTTCGCTTGCGCTTTGAACGCCGGTTCGCACGCCGCCTATATCCGACTTATGCAAAATATCGGGCGATGAAATTTTCATCACAACGGGGTAGCCAATCCGATTGGCAATTTCTACTGCCTGCTCGGGTGAGCGTGCCAGTTCTGACTCAGGCAGCCGCATACCGTACGCGGCCATCACTTCGCGTGCTTCAAGTTCACCCAGTTCCAGCCGACCCTGGCCACGCACATCATCAAAGGTTCGCTGCACGCGTTCCTTATCGACCTCGAAGGAAACGTACTCACCTTCCGGCTGATCGAGCCATTGTTTATACGCAACCATTGACTTTAGCGCTGAAACCGCACGTTCTGGAAATGGATAGTTCGGAATACGACGCTCATTCAAGATTTTAAGCGCCGGGCCGAGGCTTTTCTCGCCCATAAACGACGCAACGACCGGCTTACGCGGCTCGGGCTGGGCTTCTGCCAGTTCCGCAATAACTTGCGCAGTTTCCGGCACATCGCTTTGGGCTTGCGGTGTAAACAGCACCAGTACGGCATCCACATTTGGGTCGGCCAGAGCAGCCTTGATACCAACATGGTAGCGGTCCGACTTGGCATCACCAATGATATCGATAGGATTGTAGAAGTTGGCGGTTGGTGGGAGCTGCGATTGAAGCTGTTGAACTGTTTCTGACTCAAAGCGAGCAAGCTCCAATCCAAAATTTTCAACAGCGTCGGTAGCCAAGATCCCGGGTCCACCCGCGTTTGTGACGATGGCAATCCGATTGCCATTGATCAGCGGCTGATACGCGAAGATCAGCGCCTGATCAAAAACATCTTGCATGGTACGGGCACGCAAAATGCCACTTTGACGGAAAGCAGCCTCGTAGGCATTTTCAGAGCCGGCAAGCGAACCCGTATGCGACGAGATTGCTCGTGAGCCTGCATCGGTTGTTCCCGACTTGATTGCAATGACCGGAGTTTGTTTGGTCACCTGCCGGGCAACGTCCATAAACTTCGGCCCGTTTGAAATGCCTTCAAGATAGGCTAAGATTACCCGCGAATTTGGGTCCGCGTTCCATGCTTCTAACAGTGCTACTTCGTCCACATCGGCCTTGTTGCCGAGTGAAACAAAGCGTGAAAAGCCAATACCCTCAACCACCGACCAGTCAAGGATTGCCGTACAGATCGCGCCGGATTGCGACATGAATGCGATGTTGCCTTCAAGCGGCATCAGCGCTGCAAAGGAAGCATTCATATGCGCGATATTATCGATCACACCTAAACAGTTGGGTCCGACCATCCGCATGTCATAACGCCGTACCAGCGCCAGCAGTTGATCTTCCAGCTTGCGCCCTTCACCTCCAACCTCCTTAAAACCGGCGGTGATGACGATCAGCCCTTTGACTCCTTTTTGCCCACATTCATCCACCACGCCCAGCACCGCCTGCGGCGGCACTACCAGTACCGCCAACTCTGGCGCTTCTGGTAGTGCTGAAACCGAAGGATACGCTTTGTGTCCTAGTACTTCGTCGGCGGTGGGATGAATGGGGTAGATCGCGCCAGGGAAATTGTTCTGCACAATGTTTCTGAGCACCGTATGGCCCAGCTTGCGCTCATCTGGCGACGCGCCAACCACGGCCAGGGCCTTGGGCGCAAAGATCGCTTCCAGCATGCGAGCATCCTCCGAACACGTCATACCACTAATGCTAACAATTTCACCGCAAGCCATGTGCCGCCGCGAACGATTATATTGTGGTTAGGAGAAACTATCAGGCTAGAACGAGATAAACGTACAAGTCGGCGCCCTTCTCGTGGTCATTCGAGGAGGACGCCGACTTGTGACAGGTGAACCTGAGCTAAACAATTGTTGCAGCTAAAAGCTGCACCCGTTTGCGATTGTACAGCAACTAAATTATTGTCGAATTGGAGATAGCTCTTCGCCCGTAATTGCGTTGATAGAATATACCCACTTTAGGGTCCGAGGATCAACAACGCTCCACACTGGTCCGCTTTGATTTTCTAGATTTACCAACTCTAAATCAAATTGCAGGTCATCCGTGGGTGTACCTTGTTTCTGCATCGCTGCTTTGAACTGCTCAAACACCTGTGGGCTATCCAGCTTGATATCGGCAATATTGATTGGTTTTTCCGCAGGCTTTGGTTCTTCGACGGGTTCGGCTTGCGTCGTACCTGTCACCTTATCGTCAACAACCTGAACAATAAATTGCCGACGCATACCCGGAACCTTAAACACGTAAAACCAGCCTGGCAATACTGGTGGTCCCGCTAAATTATTCAACATAATCTGCGAGGGAAAAATACTGTGCAGCTGCGCTTGCGGCTCCTGTTTCTTCGCAGCCTCTTCCGCAAGCCGATAGCTTACTAAAGCAGTTTGGCTACGTCCATCTGAGCTTTGCGTTGTCGCTGCACTTGGCTCAGGATAACCTGACGAACCACTGACAGTAGGTGCGGGGTATCCCCCTTCGGCGCTTGGTTGGCCAAATACTGGCGAGCCTGCTACAGGCGTCGTAACAAAGGTCCTTGGCGGCGCCGTTTCGCTAGCGCAAGCAGCTAGAGACAACACAAATAGGACAACCACGAAGTATCGACCAAGTTGCAACATGAGTAATATTCCTAAAAGCGGTATATATAACATTGAATGCAGGGTTACATACGTGTAACCCTGCATTCAATGTACTTATAAACTAGACGGATTGACTATCCAACACTGACAATACCTTACTTCGCGGTACCGCTGATGGCGATCAAGAAGTCGCCTGAGTCCTTAGCCGCATTGTAGCCAATAACGTTCGCGTCCGTGTTGTGCTGAATAACAGCCACTAGCGGCGCGCCGTTCGATGACGATACAACTGCTGAAGTTGACGTTGCATCTGGGAGAACGTCGCCTGTGTTGTTCAGGTGGATAATGTTGATGGTTCCGTTTGCCGGCACGTTGCTGAATGTGCGAGTCTGGCCACCAGCGTATGTAATTGTAATGTTCGTCGCTGACGAGCTGGTGTTCTGAACTGTTACGGCGCTGAAGTAGCCGTAGTAGTCGCTCAACACGTTCGGAATGTTGACGCTGCTTGAAGCGGCGGTTGGGACGTTGTAGCTAGCGAAGCTGCCAACCAGCGTTGCGCCACGGCGTCCACCAGGAACGTCCAAGCTCACCAGACCGACGACGTTACCACTGGTTGCAGTAACCTTAGCTGAGAAGACACCTGCAGTATCGCCCGATGGCAGGCTGGCGTTGTTTGGCTGATAGAACTCTTCAGCTGCGTTCGCTGCCAAGTTGAATGACTGCGTCGCACCGTTCGAGTAGGTAATCGTTCCACTGGCTGGGCCACCCACTGCTTGAAGGGACAGCGCCGAGCTGAAGCCGTAGTAGCCCTTGTAGAGAGCTGGAGCAAACAAGGTTGAGCTGCCATTTGTGAAGGCGTTGTAGCTCGCCGTTGCAGCGGTCGGAGCAGTGCGGTTGATGTTTGCGATACCAACCAGGTTACGGCCTTCGGTCGATGTAACCACAGCACCAAAGACACCAGCATCATTGCCTGATGGCAACTGAGTCAACGAAGTGGTCGGGAACGTGCGCGAAGCGTTTGGCGCGAGCGTGCCCATAGCGATGTTCGCAATCTCTTGGCCCTGGCGGTTATAGAAGCGTGCCGTCAGCGTTGCAGCTGTTGCATCCGCGTTCTGGATCACAATTTCCGAGTCGAAGTTGTAGTAACCTTTGTAAAGGCCAGGGAAATACAGTGTCGCTGCGGCACCGGCACCGTCCATGCCCTCATAGCCGAACGCGGTCCAAGGACCTGTATTGGCGTTGGTCGAAGCTGTGTTCACCGAAGCAAGCACTGGCTGATCGCTAACAACAACGGCTGAATACTGACCAGCGGCCAGTCCTGCAACCTGAGCTGGCACGAAAATCGATACGGCAGCATTTGCTGCCAGGCCACCCTGAACATCATAGGTTGTGATCAGGCCGCCGTTTGCATCAAAGAACTGAATTGATACTGTACTAGCAGTAGTGCCCGGATTTTGCAGGTTGATTGAACTCTGCCACTGGCCTGGGATTGAAGTGCCAGGCTGTCCCTGTGCGCCGACCTTGCCGGCCGAGCCAAGCATGCCAGCAACCAAAGCTAGCATCATCGAAATGCGAATAAAGCGACGACCGATAAGTGACATGCGAACACTCCTTAAGTGGTGGATTTCGACAGATACACGATTGTGCGTATTTGTCTTGCTGAGTAGTGATGACCGAACTATACCAAGTGCTATGTACCAGATCAATAGCACCTTAGTATAATTCTCGTCTTGCTCGATCCTTTTGTAATGGGCTAATCGCCACTACTACCTTCGGGTTAATGACAAAAATCACCCAAAAATAGGTTATTTGAGGGCTGTTGAGCGGCGTACTGCTAGCTGATAAACCACTGCCTGAAAATCTTCCGGAGTACCAATATCATGATAATGGGCATGTTCCAAAACAAGTGTTTGAATCCTTAATCCATAGTCAAGCGCTGCTTGAAACACATCACTTAGTACGACCTCGGAAGTGGCAGTTCGCCGTTGAACAAGAAAGCGACTCATGAATTGACGAAATGCCGGAGACCACACGGCAAGCCCCCACATATATGAAAGGTCAGTTTGACGCGGCTTGTCAACAAACGCGACTGCATTTCCGTCCTGGTCAAACCTGACCATGCCAAACTTGTGCGGCGTTGTGGTTTCAAATAAGCCCAGCGTTACATCGGCTTGGCTTTGCTGATGATGCTGCACCAAACGAGTGCTTATATTGACCGGCTCGACTAAGGTGTCCGGCATTGAAAACAGCGTTGTTGCGTTATGGAGCCACGCTGCGGCGAGATCGAGTGCGAATGGCATACCCGATAATTGCTGCTGATATAAGTAAGCGACTGACAAGCCATAACGTTCACCATTGCCAATGTATCGTACGATGTCGTGCTTCGACTCACTCACAATGATAACAACCCGCTCAACACCGGCCAGCTTGAGCGCATGTAAATGCGTTTCGATAGCGGTTATCGGACGCCATTGCTTGTCTTCTGCAAACGCGTCCAATTGAAACCCAAGCGGCATGATTTCCTTGCTGCAAGGTATCGCACCCAGGCGTGAGCCACGACCTGCTGCCGGAAGTAGTCCAACCAGTTCTTTCATAGCTGATACTTCCTCCATAAGCGTACCTTGGCTAATACAAGCACACTACACCCCAGCTCTCCAAAGGTCAGCGCAATCTTTATCAGGATCGCTGCCGCTATTGCTATCGGCAAGGACCACTGCTGCGCCAGCAAGAACGTGAGTGTAATTTCACGAGCAATGCCAAGTGTACCCAGGCTTAGGCTTATAGCATAACCAGCGAGACAGGCGACAAGCCAGATATCCATAAGCGGCAACAACGTGCTAAGCTCTAAAGGCGTGATACTTCGCAGGATTGACCAAACAAAGCCAACACCCATCAGCCAAACAATGCCGTACCAGGCAAGCAACGCAAGCCAATAGGCAGAAAACTGCCATGGAACATCTCCATCATTTTTCAAGTCGAACTTTCTGCGCAGCAATTGTTGCAACGCCATGTTGGTACGAGGCAATATGATGCAAAGTGCCAGGACAAACACAAACATTGGAGCTATCAACCATAAACTAATCGAAGCTGCTCGCACGATTAGAAACAGTAGAATGCCGCTCACAATCATCATGACCAGTTCATACATCGCCGCTGCAACAACACGTTTACGCGGTACTTGTCGCTGCGCATAGAAATCGGTCCTGCTTGCGATATACCACGCGACCGTCGGTAAACTTTTGACCAAATTACTCGCGGCAACAGCTTCAGCATTGTCACTAATTGAAATTGGGCCAAACAATCGCACAGCCAGGAAATGCCAGCCAATTGTATGCATGGCATATGTTATGACGTAGATTACCGCGGCAAGCCCTAGAAACAACGGCTGAACCTGAAGACTGTTTGAAGGCCATTCATACCAAGCATAAAGACTACTTGCGCTAACTAGAACGATTGATATTACCGATAGCAAGCGCCAAGCATAAGGACGTAGAGCAGAGGTATTCCACGCACCCAGGGCTTTGGAAAGCAGCCCGGTGATACGTTGATACGTTTTTGCAGGACTAAGCGAGGCCATTACAATAATTTACCTGTTGAGTAGACTGGAGAGTGTGGCATTCTGCCAGCTACGAATGGTTACTTTGCACTGGGTCCGTTATCGCTTTGCGAAATACAGCGGTAACATTCGATCCCAGATGCCGGTCATCAATGATCTTAAAATAAGGAAGCAATAATAGTCGAGTTATTTTGCTAAACAACACCTTGTCAACGACCCTGCTCAGCAAACCTTCACCCAGGGCTTCCTTGGCCATCAATGTCAAACTTGTACTGCTTGCGGCATTACTTCCATACAAGCAACGAAGCTCTACTTCTTCAAACCCATACTCGGCCATAATCTTCCGCAGAATCTTTGGCGGAAAAAGATACAAGTGCCGAGGCAACTCATAGCCAAGCCAGAACGAATTAAACAAGCGACGATCAATACTATCCCAGTTTGGGTGATTGACCACGAAAACGCCCCCTGGCCGCAATAAACGTACAACTTCTTGAATAACGGCACGTGGGTCGTGGACATGCTCCAGCACATCCCACATCGTGATAGCATCGAAGGAGCCATTAGCGAACGGCGATGTGTTAGGAATGGCATTCACGACCGGCACGCCTTCTGCGGCGTGGGCATAGGCGGCGGCAGTTGAACTTGTTTCTAGTCCAAAAACTGTCCAACCGGCATAGCGCTTCATCTCGGACAAAAAATCACCGGTCGCGCAGCCAATGTCGAGGAGCCGTCCCGCAGCAACGTGTTTTACCACGATTTGGCAGCGTTTTCTCAAGCCGTACCGTCGATCAAGGCGACGTAGCCAGCTTTCGGTGTTGACACCCGGCGTGTACTGCTGATACTGCGACGGATAAAAATGACCGATAGTTTGCGGTGTTGGACGTGGATACTGATACACGACGCCGCAGCCCTGACAGTGGTACATGCTATAGACTGCGTCGCCGCCAAGAAAAAGATCACGGCGCGAGGCTGCAAATTGACGCTCATCGCTGCCGCATACTTCACACGGAACCTGCTCCATCTCGACAATTGCTCTGTGTGTAGTAGGTGAAAGTGGCACTATGAACTCCATGCGGCACGGCTATCCGCTCCGGTTTGCCCCTGAAGGCCAGTAATAATCCCGCGTACAAATGTTGGCATACTCTTAATATTACCTTTCACCGTTTCACGTAGTAGCACCCACGTCACATACATTGCAAGAAGTACCGACGAGTGATGCTTGCGGTGATAACGTACACAGCTTTGGCCAAACACTTTCCACCATCGTAACGCCTTAGGACTATTGAGTGTACTCCGTGACACTTTATGCCAAATATGGGCATTGGCCGCAAACACAATTTGCTTGCCCTTATCATGCGCTTGAAGACACAGGTCCCAGTCATCATAGTAGAAGAAGTAATCCTCATCGAAGGCGATCTGGGTACATAGCTCCCGCGTTAGAAGCAAGCAGCAGCTTGGAGCATAGTCGATAATCTTGGTCTGCTTCCATTTTTGGCCATCGCGCTGCTGAAATCCAGTAAACACAATGTTGGAGCGCATAAAGCGCGGATGTCCGCCAACCGACCAGATCACATCGGGATCGTCATAATAATAAATTTTAGGCATAACGATCCCACAATTAGGCCAACTGCGTTGCGCCGCAACCATGTGTGATAAAAATGCAGGCTCGAACACAAGATCGTTATTCATCACGACAATATACTCAGCGCCTCGTGCCAGACTCCGCTCAATCCCACGGTTATATCCTGCCGCGATACCAGCATTAATCTCACAGCGTACAAGTTCGACGTCGGGATGCTCAGCAACAAGCCGCTCCGGGCTGTCATCAATCGAAGCGTTGTCAACAACGATAACCTTGTAGTTAGGATAGGCCAGCCGTCGCAACGAAAGAAGACACTCATGTGTATCCTGGTAGCCGTTCCAATTAAGCACTACCAAATAAACAAGTGGGGCAGATCGAGAAGGAACCTGGCCCGGGTTATTCATACAACATCACCACCATGCACT
>JASKZZ010000086.1 GCA_030147335.1 Herpetosiphonaceae bacterium
GCACATCAAGACCCCGCAACTGTTTGCCGTGCGCTGGTACTAACCGATGGCCTTGCCAACCGTGGCATAACCGACGTTGAGGAGTTGATCCATCATGCGCGTGAGCTGCGTCGCCGTGGTGTAGCTACGTCTACCTTTGGCGTGGGCCTTGATTTCAACGAGCATCTGCTGGAAGCGTTGGCAACCGAAGGTGGTGGACATTTCTACTATATCGAGCGTCCGTCGCAAATTCCCGATATATTTCGTGACGAGCTTGGCCAGCTGCAAACAGTTCTTGCGCGTGAAGCAGTGCTCACAATCGGCATACCAAAAGGAGTTTCAGTCGAAATACTTGGTGAGCTACCCCATGAGCGTGAGCACGATCGGGTACGAATCTTTCTTGGCGACATCAATGCAGGTGAACAACGTGCCGTTTATGTCAACGTACTAGTGCCACCCGATGCTCCCGGCACAATGATCGTGCTTAAGGCTGAGCTTGGCTATGCCGATCTTGACGGCGTCTTTCGCACGTCCGAGAGCGAATTAGGTTTTATGTACCGGCGCGAAGCCGAGGTACTCCATTTGCCGCTGGACGAGAAGCTGCTACAGCGACTAAGCAGCGTCGAGTTGGCAACCACAGCAACACACGCGTTGCGCTTGGAGCGGCAAGGACTACGGCAACAAGCACAATCTATGCTGAACCAATCGCTTGCTGCTCACGCGCCATATCTTGCAGCAGGAGCAGTGCAGAGCTATGAAACATTGGCAGAACAGATGAACAATGAATTAAGCGAGGAGCAGCGTAAAGCTAGTCACTTCGCAGCGTACAAGACACGTCAGTCGCGGAGCTAAACCGAGCCAGGAACGCCACCCCCACGTTCCATCCACCAAATTAATAGCCAATCTCGACCAAACAGCACCAAACGGATGCTGTAATAGATTTTTCGATACAACCAGCCACGTCGAACCAAATCATAATCAACCAGCACGACTCGACAGTCGGGCGACTCAGTAACCATGAGATTATGGGCACGCAGCAAATTACGCTGAACGATAAAGCTCCATAGTCGTCGCGGCAGCATCCACGGCTTGTTGAGTCGCTTGCGTTCCGCAGTGCTGGTACTGGATCGTCCGTATAAATCAGGCATACGTCCAGTTTCAGCGTAAAAGCGCAGCGAACGCTTAATAATCATGCGCAACTGTTCTGCAATCCGGTGTCGCTCGGCTTTTGGCAGTGCTGTATAGTCAACACGGTAAAGCGCCCGGGCATGTTGTACAAAAGGCTGAACCACAAGCACCTGCACCTTGCCCTCGTTGTCGTGCGCTATCGCGTAATCGTTTGGAATACTATGCTCAGGCCCTAAACATTCGGCAAATTGCTGGGCGGCTCGTCGCATAATCCACGCATGCATCAGCGCCGACTTACGATCGCCACCGAGATCATTTTTGACCTTGACCACCGATTGCAGGTCGTTTGTATGATACACCTCGGTTTCGTTGCCCATTGAGAACAACGTGATAGGTGTATCAAGAGCATCTATATGTGTTTGTTCGCCAACGGCAATGTCAATCATGCGTAATTAGACGTACCGAAGCTTCGTTTTGTTGCAGCTAACATCGGCTACAATAGTCTTTGCTACGGTAAAGCATAGGGTAGCATATAGACAGCATGGTTGGAATTGGGCTAGCTGCCATGTTATAATACGAACAGATATTCTTATGTAAGCTTGTAAGATGGGGGAAGTGATGCCGATACGGGTGCTGGAAGCAGATGTGGCGGCAAAAATTGCCGCCGGTGAGGTTGTCGAGCGCCCAGCGTCCGTCGTTAAAGAGCTGGTCGAAAATGCAATTGACGCCGGTTCGACCGACATCCGCGTTGAAATTCGCAATGGCGGTCAGCGCGAGATTCGCATCAGCGATAATGGCTGCGGCATACCAGCCGACGAGGTCGAAGTTGCCTTTCAACGGCATGCAACATCTAAGCTGCGTACCGCTGAAGACTTGTTCGACGTTCACACGCTCGGCTTTCGGGGCGAGGCACTGCCATCAATTGCAACAGTCTCGCAGGTTGTTTGCACAACTCGCACCGCCGACGCCCCTACCGGTCTTGAGCTGCGCATAGCCGGCGGTGAAATTCAGGGTCGTACGCCGCGCGGAGGCTCGCCTGGTACAACCTTTGTTATTAAGAATCTGTTCTACAACACGCCCGCGCGTCTCAAGTTTATGCGTTCGGAAGCAACCGAGGCTGCCCAAATTAGCGCGATTATCGAGCACTATGCGCTGGCGTATCCCCAGATCAAATGGACGCTGATGGTTGATGGCCGGCTTAGTCTACAAACGCCTGGCTCCGGCCAACTGCTTGACGCCATCATGGAGCTGTACGGCATCGACGTTGCGCGCCAACTGATTGCGGTTAGCGATGAAGCCGGCGAGGGCGAGCAGCGCACATCAATCAATGGCTACATCAGCCAGCCGTCAGTGACGCGCACCGCACGCTCATCAATTCATTTGTTTGTTAACAAGCGCTGGGTTCGAGCAAGTGGGCCGCTGGTGTATGTGATTGAAGAAGCTTATCACAACCTGCTGATGAAAGGACGGCATCCACTGGCGATCCTCAGCATCGAGGTTGATCCAGGCGCAGTTGATGTTAACGTCCATCCCACCAAGGCCGAGGTGAAGTTTTTGCACCAACCGCAAGTACACGCGCTGCTTGGACGAGCAGTGCGCGCGGCGCTGGCGGAGCAAACGGGTATTCCAGACCTTGCGCTGCCGGGAACGCGTCCAGCGGAAACGCTACAGCGCAGGATCGAGCTGCGGCAAGTAGGCACGAATCGCGACTCAAGTCCCCGTTCTTCGTGGTCACAGCCTGCACTTTATCCCACAACCAACGCAGCGCCGATGGTATCGATGGGAGTCTCTGTAGAACAGCAAGATGATTTCGAGGAATCAGCAGCGCCAGTCGTTCAGCAGTTCGAGACTATGCCCGAGCGCGAGGCAGACACCATTCCAGCCGAAACAGTTGCGCAGGCATCAGTATCAGCTTTTCACCAGCCTACACCAGTTCCTAAACAGCCAGAAGTGTCAAGTGTTGAGCCTGCATCCCGACCAACTCCACCTACTCCGCAATCGACGACTGGTCCCACGCGATTGCCGCCGTTGCGCGTTGTTGGCCAGGTCGGCGAAACGTATATTGTGGCTGAAGCGCCCGACGGAATGTATCTTGTCGATCAGCATGCAGCGCACGAGCGTGTGGTTTTTGAGAAGCTCATGCGTGATCATGCTTCGCAGCCTATTGATCGTCAGCAATTGCTGCTGCCAGTCTCCGTCGATGTACCGCCGGCAGTCGCAACATTATTGCTCGGCCATCTTGAAATGCTCGACCAGTGGGGCTTTGAGCTCGAGCCATTTGGTGACGGCACGCTGCGTGTACGAGCAGTTCCGAATGGCTTGCGTGAAAGCCAGATTGCGTCTGCCTTGTTTGAGCTTGCCGATCATTTCGACGACACAAGCGGCGTTACACCCGAGGACGTGCGCGAAAAGATGCTGACGACAATAGCGTGTCACTCAGCGGTTCGCGCCGGACAAACACTAGCCCACGAAGAAATGCGCCAGCTTCTACAGCAGCTTGAACGCTGCGCATTTCCGCGTACCTGTCCTCATGGACGGCCAACAACGCTGCTCCTCAGCCAGGCGCAGCTTGACCGTCAGTTCGGACGCAAAGGTTAAACACAACAGCTTCAGGTTGCTCGTCATCTCTACGAGAACCTGAAGCTCGTGTACCAACATTGAAACCTAGCTACTGAACGAGTTTGGCGACCTCCGGCTCTAGCTCCTGGGCAGTGATACCACCCTCGTAGCGACCAGCAACTTTGCCGTCTTTGTCAACCAAAAACAGCCA
>JASKZZ010000412.1 GCA_030147335.1 Herpetosiphonaceae bacterium
CTTATGGCCGAGAGCGGCAAGGCCGACACCATTTTTATGCACTGCTTGCCCGCCCATCGCGGCGAAGAGGTCACATCCGACGTGATTGACAGCCAACGATCAGTTGTTTTTGACCAAGCCGAAAATCGGCTTCACGCGCAAAAAGCATTGATAGTGTGGCTGCTGGGCCGATAATGTGGACGCTGGTGTTTAGACCGCATCTTTGCAATGCTTGACGACGTTTAAGAAGAACTGTGTAGTACTACATAGCGTCGGAAAGGAGCGAGTGTGGATCAAGTACTCTCGTTTGTCGGTCAGCACACAGAGCTGAAGGTAGCGATAGAAGAAGCGCAGACTGCCGCGAACGCTTGGCTCCAAGAGCACAGTATGTCGGTGGCCACAGTCTACAGCTCATCCAGCCAATCTATCTGGCACCAGCAGGGGAACGGCCACTGGTATCATGTCATCATGCTCACGATCCAGTATTATCGAGCGGGATCGTCCGGCACTGCCACCAACGAGGCTTTGCCCTAACCCCAAGGTATAACAGCAAGCAGGGAGCCTATCATTTAGACCTGGCGGCTTCCTGCTTTAGCTTAATGACCGGCACAACCACAACTAGCCATTTCTGCCCCACAGATCATGACCGACTGCCCACGGCGCAACTCCATTTGATCCGCTAGACTTGGGGACGCTTGTAGCTGCTTGCAAGCACTGAGTTTTCACCATTGGCCAGGCATTCGGAGGAGTTGTATGGCGGGCAATCGCGCGATATTTGAGCGAGCCTTGGAACAGGGACGAGCTGCGGCGCAGCGCGAAGATTGGGCAACAGCACTTAAGGAAGTGCTGCGGGCAGTACAAGAGATACCGAATGATCTGGACGCTCGCAGTCAGCTTGCCGTCGCGCTGTACCACAACGCGAAATATGCACAGGCAATCCAGTTATTGGAAGACCTACGCAAGCGCCGTGGTGACGATTCGTTCACACTCGCATACCTTGCCCGCGCATATGAGGGCAATGGAGATCTTGACAAAGCGGGGAATGTTCTTCTCGCACTCGCAGAGCAGTCATTAGCACAGCATATTATCCCAGACGCGCTCGAAGCGTTGGAAGAGGCGGTGCGATTACAGCCGCAGGACGCCGGCCTACGTATTCGGCTGGCCGAGATTCTGGTAGAAGCTGGTGATGCGCGCCGAGCAGCCGAGCAGTGCGTTGAGATTGCACGGCTACGGCAGGCGACAGGGGACATCGCCGGAACCGAAGAAGCCGTGGACGAAGCGCTTAGCCTTGATAGCGCAAATCGCGCCGCGCAAGCGCTGAAAGCCGAGCTTGGCATGCAGCGCTCAACTCCACCGGCAGCTGAGCCGTCTGCAGCAACGTCTGCCACGTCGGAAACGGACAGTGGCGATTACCCGTGGACCAAGTCAGGATCAGATGATTCCGAGGCGGACAGCGGCGATTACCCGTGGACCACACCGGCATCCACCACCTCACAGTCCAACAGCGGCGATTACCCCTGGGCCACACCAACGCTACAAACCGGCTCCCTGCGTGATCCTCAGCTGCAACTGGACCAACTGCTTGGTCAAGCTGCCGCGGCCCGCGAGGCTGGTAATAATGCAGCCGCACTGCAAATGTATGAACAGGCGATCCAACAGGGTGCCGAGCGTAACGATGCGTTCTTTACCCTTGGCATGTTGTACCAAGAGCGGGGCGATCATGCCAACGCAGCTACCATGCTGCGGAAAGCTGCGAGCAGCGATGAGTACGCGCTATCGGCGCACTTCGCGCTCGGCGACTCACTCAAGGCTCAGGGTGAGCTGCAAGCGGCAGCTGAAGAATACGAGACCACGATCCGCTGCGTTGACCTTGAAACAATTGGCCGCAGCGAAGCTGATGATCTGATCGCGATGTATCGCGCCGCAGCTGAATGTTATGTTGAGCTGGGCGAACTTTCGCGTGCTGCTTCATTGTATGGCACACTTGCAGGCTTTTTGCAAAGCAAGCGCTGGCTCAAGGACATGGCCGACGAGTTCAAGGCTCGCGCCAAGGATCTTACCGAGCGTTCGATGTTTGCAAAGCTGCGCACCATGGGCACGGGAACACTGCCGGTCGAACGTGTGATCGCGCCCGAACCGGAGCCGGAGCCTTCGCAAACAACCTGGGGGTCGCTGCCGTCATTTAGCGACTTCCTGCGCGGTGATCCAGGTCAGGCTACTCCAGCCCCAATTGATCCGTTTGCGGCAATGGCGTCCTTAACTGTACCTGAGCAAATTTTCGCGCCGGTTACAACAATCGATACCAGTGGTGTTGACGATACCATTGCACGGTTTATCGAAAGCAGTGGGCGTTTTATCGAGCAAGGTCTGGTTTGGGCGGCAATCGACGCTTGCCATGAAATTATTCGACACAACAGCGAGTATTTGCCGGTTCACTTACGGCTGGGTGAAATCTACGAGCGCGAAGGCCGGATCGAGGATGCGTTGGTCAAGTACCGCACGCTGATCGATACCTACACTGTTCGTGGCCGTGAGCTGGAAGCGGTTGATGTGTATTTCCGCGTGATCGAGCTATCGCCTGACAGCATGGACAAGCGACTGCAACTGGTTGAGCTGCTGCGCAAAGCCAAGCGCGGTGAGGCGGCAGTTGAACAAGCGCTGGTCATCGCAGGCACCTATTTCAAGCTGGGCCAGACCAACAAAGCGCTCGAAGAATATCGTCGCATCCAATCTTGGGCGCCTGCCACGCCAAAGCTGCATCAAGAATATGGCCATGCGTTGCTCAAACTGGAGCGCTGGGAAGCTGCTCAATCAGAATTCCGACGCGCCGTCCAGCTTGATCCGCAAAATCCCGTAGCGTTAGCGCAGCTCAACCTGACCATGGCAGTGCTGGGACAAAACGAGCAAGCAATGTGGGACTCGTTCGCGGCGCTCAAAGCGAAGCTTGCCGCCGACGCGCAGCAGCATCCTGCCGTGCAGTCTGAGTACCGCTCGGCGCTGATGATCGTCGATACGCCGATCTTGCACTATCTGCTGGGTCTGCTGCAACAATCCGCAGAGCAACATGCATCGGCGATGATGTCGTTCGAGCAAGCGGTTAGCCTACTGGTAATGGAAGAGCGTCCACAATTCTCGCCGATCCTTGTGCACCAAGCGATGGCCGACAGCTATCTGGAACAGGGCCAGATTCAAGAAGCAATCGACCAGCTGCACACCGTACAACGCTTGTTTGTCGAGCAGCCGCTGCATATTGTCAGCATGCACCAGTTCGCCCGACCGCTGACCGAAAGCGAGCTACAGCGAAAGCTGGCAAAGGCACTCACCGGTGCAGGCCAGTGGGAAGCAGCGATCAAGGCGCTCAAGATTTGCCAGCAGTTCGATGCCGCCGAGCCAAGCAGTTATATGCAGCTGGCGGAGGTCTACACCCAGATAGGAGACAATGCGTCGGCCTTGCAGCAGTACGAGCTACTGGCGACGATGCAGGAAAGCAAGCAACAGCTTGACGGCGCGATTGCAACTCTTGACCAGGCGGTGCAAATCGCTTCGGATGCGCTGCCGCTGCGGTTACGACTGGCACAAATGCTGATCCGGCGCGGACTGCTTGATCGTGGCCTTAAGGAGCTGGAAGAAGTTGCGTCGCTGCAACGAGCTGCCGGCAAGATCAAGGAAGCCGTGGCCTCGCTCCAACAGGCTGCCGAAGTGTACTGGATGCTTGGACAGCATGATCGGGTATATCACCTGTATGACAAAATCGTAGCGTTCGCGCCCGAAGACATCGACGCGAGACAACAACTGGTCAATCTGCATATCTTGTCCGGTCGGCGCGACGCGGCAATTGCTGAACAACGACGCATCGCGCGCATTTGCAGCGACCAGAAGAACTACACCGAGGCAATCGGCTGCTACCACCAGATTATCGCGCTTGATCCCGCCGATGCGGACGCCTACGAAAGTCTGGGCGACATGCTGATGCGGCAAAAAGAGTACGATCAAGCGGTGCGGCTGTATAAGCGGTTGTCGCGGCTACGGCCCAACGATGAGCGGGTTGAGGCGCTGCAAAGCGCTGCGGAGCGCATGTTGGTCATGACCAACGCAGCGGAATAATATTTTATCGGTCCATAGCCGAAGGCTCCAGTTACAAGCTGGAGCCTTCGCTTTTAAGTATTTGCTCCAGTTTCTCATTGTTTCATCAGTCTTAATCCGTCAGAGAGTTCGTTGGCTTTGCTATAATGCGCGGAGACACCGACAGTTTCAGTTGGTCCAGACACAACATATGCTGCCAGATTTAGCAGAGTTTTGGAACAGACTTAATCCGTTTCTTTATCCGGGCAACGGCATCGACATTCTTGTCGTTGCCTTGTTGTTCTGGTGGCTGCTGAGCATTATTCGTGGTACCCGCGCCGTGCAGCTACTGCGTGGCGTTACTGTGCTTTTGATCGCCGCATTTGCGCTTGGCTCGGTGCTGCCACTGCAAACGTTAAACTGGCTGCTCGAAAATGCGATCCGTCCCGCCTTGATCGTTGCTATTCCGGTTCTGTTCCAGCCGGAGCTTCGCCGCGCATTGGAAACGCTTGGACGTAGCAGCGAAGTTGTAACACGCCGACCATTTGGCGTTAATCACAACGACATGGCCACAACAATCACGCTTCTGGTCCGTGCCGCGCAGCAGCTTGCGCAGCAACAAACGGGCGCGTTGATGGTGATTGAGCGCAACACTGGCTTGCAGGAATACGCCGACCGAGGCGTTATTCTCGATGCGCGCTTATCGGTACCGCTGCTGCTCAACATTTTCTTTCCGAACTCGCCGCTGCACGATCTCGCCGTGATTATTCGCGGCGGACGAATCTTAGCGGCAAATGCAGTGTTACCGCTCAGCGAAAACGTCGTCGGCACACCACGCTACGGATCGCGCCATCGCGCCGCGCTGGGTGTCAGCGAACAATCGGATGCCATTGCGCTGGTTGTGTCGGAAGAAACCGGCAGCATATCCGTTGCAACAAATGGGCGCATGGTGAGGCACCTGAGCGAGGCCCGACTACGCAAGCTACTGGCTGAGCTGCTGAACGTGACGCTAGAGGAGCCAGCATGAGACGGTTGCGCACGACGGGTCTGCAATTTCTGCTGGCATTAATGTTGTCGCTTTCGTTGTGGACCTTTGTATCATTCACACAAAACCCGTCACAGGTGCGGCCCTACAATGTATCCGTCAATGTGGTGCCGCCTCCGGAAGGCTTAATTGCCGTTAGCCCGGAAACAGGTTTGCCGCTGCAAGGTGAACTGATAGCCGAGATTGACGCATCCGTTGCTTCAGTTGACGCAGATACCATCGGCGATGCCAGCTTTACCGCCACTGCTGATTTGAGCGAATATGATCAGGGCGATCACGTCGTACCGATTGAAGTCGATCCTCCAACGGGCGTGCGTGTGCGACGTCAACAGCCGCCCGCGCTTTCGGTTCGGCTAGTACCGCAAGGTGCGCAAAACTTTCCCGTTGAGATTGCACCCCGTAACCGGCCTGCCTTTTTGTTCGAGCCGGGCACTATTTCGGTTGCGCTTAACCAGGCAATGGCGACCGGCCCACGCAATCTGCTTGAGCGAGTGGAGCGCATTGTTGTCCCAATCGACCTTGAAGGACGGACAGCAACCTTCACTGATGAGGTCGTATTAGAAGCTGTCGATGCGAATAACGCTGTTGTGCAAGGTATCATGATCGCGCCGAACCGCACCAGGGTGACGGTACCGATTGCGCCGCGAGCCAACGTCCAGCGTGTATCGGTGCTGCCACGCTTTATTGGCCAGCCAGCCCCGGGATACACTACCGAGCGCGACGATCAGCGGATCGACTGGAATCCCAAGTATGTTGACTTGATCGCGCCTGTCGAGATTACCGGCACGCTTGAAACGGAGCCGATTACCTTGACTGGACGCACAGAGCCGTTTACGCAAACGGTCAAGCTAGCGGATCTTGATGATCCAAGCATTACGCTGTTAACGTCGGACACGATCACCGTAACCGTACCGATCGTACCATTCCAAACGCCGTCACTCGGCTCTGTTTTCGCGCCGGTGTCAATTGTCAATCTTGGGCAAGACCTGCAGGAAACGCATCAGCCGCTCGGATTTACAGTTACGCTGCGCGGCACAGCCGACCAGTTCAAACAACTAGAAACACAACCAGTCCAGGCCGTTGTTGACGTGCGAGGACTGGGACCGGGCACGTATCTATTGGCGGCAGTTGTCGAGCTACCGAGGGGACTACAGATCGTCGACGGTCAGCCCCAGGTTACGGTCACAATCACCGCAGTGGCGCCTTCGCCAGCAGCTACAAGTGATCCAGGAGGTTAACGCATCTTTTTTATCAAGCGCTAGGCCTACTCATACGCATGAAGAACCAGGCATCAAGAATTATTAAGTACGGTTCTTGAGTCTCGCTTCTTGGTGCTGCCGTGGTAGGTGACGAGGTGAAGGTT
>JASKZZ010000260.1 GCA_030147335.1 Herpetosiphonaceae bacterium
CATCCTGTGCGGCTTCGCGTTTTGATGGCGCTGGCGGGCGTTGAGCGAACATCGCAGCAGATTGCAGCAACGATGAGCGACATACCAACGTCTTCAATTTATCGTCATTTACAAAAGCTGCTTGATGCCGGAATTGTCGAGGTTACAGCGCAGCGGCAGGTGCGTGGCGCGGTTGAAAAAACCTTCCGCATTGTCACTGGAGCTGCCAGCATCGAGAAAGAGGATACCGAGCAATGGAACCTTGACGATCAACGTCGCGCATTTATGGTGTTTTTTACCCAGTTATTCCATGAATTCGACGCCTATCTCAAGCGGTCCGATCTCGACCCTGTACGCGATCTGGTTGGCTTTCGCACCGGCGTATTCCACGCGTCGGACGAAGAATGGCTTACAGCAATACACGCAATGAATGCCGTGCTTGTGCCGTTGCTCGAAAACAAGCCATCCGCTGACCGAAAAATACGTCGATTTGCAACAGTATCATTACTCACTCCTGACGAACCCAATGAGCATCAATTATGACCATTGTTTCAGTTGGGTGCAAAAACGAGGTTTTGGGTACATGCAGCTACCAGGAAGTTGCAGATAACGATAACGGAGGAACCCGATCATGATGTCAGTACAAGGCGGTGAGAACCAGTTTTGGCAGAAGTTTAGACCACTATTTGGCGTTGGCGCAATTGGCCTCGTCGCAGTGATTCCTGTTCTGCAACCATTGATACAGGCTGCCATCGTCAAAATGCCTGAGCCACCCAAACTATCGATTTCCGCACTAACAGCTCTTTCACTCATTCAACCAACCGTATTGCTGGCAGCCGCAGTCGCAACCGGCGTGGCACTGGCTCCGAAGCTTGGATTACGATCTCGCATTGCGGACCGAGCAGTTACCGGTCATTCGCTCCTGCCTGATTTGAAGCGCGAAGCACCGCTAGCGATAGGGCTTGGTGCTGCTGCTGCGTTCATCGTCATTTCCACGGATATAGCGCTGCGGCCATTTATCGGAGAGCAGATCAAGACAATGTCTGAGGCGTTGCCGCACAATACCGTCCTAATGACCTTGGCAGGCGTGTTGACAGGCGGCATCTTTGAGGAATTGTTGATGCGCTGGGGACTAATGACCGCGTTAGCATATGCAGGATGGCGGCTTGTCCAAAAGCAAGACACACGTCCCAATGCGGTACTTATGTGGAGCGCGATTATTATCGCTGCGCTCATTTTCGGCGCGGGGCACCTGCCGGCCACCGCCGCACTTGTACCACTAACGCCGTTGATCGTAGCGCGTGCACTCGTGTTGAACGGTGTGTTTGGCGTTGTGGCGGGCTGGCTGTATTGGCGGCGCAGTCTTGAAGCGGCCATGATTAGCCATGCAACTGGACATGTGGTCTTCACTCTCGTGTCGGTCTTCACATCACTTGGTCGTTAGCGCCGCCCGATACAAATGACCCAACCTTTCTCCCACAACTCGGATTACAAACCAGTGGAAGCTTTGACTACCGCTGGTCGCTGCGCTAGAATGATAGTAGCTCCTTTATTCCCCAAAAAAATAGACAATCGCATCCACGGCGAGGAGGCAGTGTGGCACAGGCAACAGTTGACGATGTAATGACGCAGCGGCCAGGTCCGGCAGCTCAAGAGATTGTGCGGCGAGATACGCATGTCTTAGCACCGGTATCAGGACGAGTATATCCTTTTGTAATTGAGCGCGGCGAAGGCTGCGAGGTATGGGACGTTGACGGCAATCGCTACCTGGACTTCAACGCTGGGATCGCTGTTGTAGCGACAGGACATTCCCATCCGCGTGTGGTCAAGGCTGTGCAGGATCAGGCCGCCAAGTTCATCCACATGGCCGGCACCGATTTTTATAACGAAGCGCAGGTAAAGCTTGGTGAAAAGCTGATCGCGACAATGCCGCCATCAAGCGACTGGCGCATTTTCTTGGCCAACTCCGGCACTGAGGCGGTTGAAGCGTCGATCAAGCTTGCGCGTTATGCTACAGGACGGCAAGGCATCATCGCATTCTTCGGCGCGTTCCATGGCCGCTCCTATGGCTCTCTATCGCTAACAGCATCCAAGCCACGACAGCGTGCGGGCTACTTCCCAATGCTGCCCGGCGTTGTTCATGCATATTATCCCAACTCGTACCGGCCTCCGCTTGGCAGCGATCCGGAGCTTGTTGTTGATACGTGCCTCGACTACATCGAACACACATTGTTTGAAACAGTGATGCCACCGTCAGAGGTCGCGGCAATCGTTATCGAGTCGATTCAGGGTGAGGGTGGGTATGTTGTGCCGCCCGCCGATTGGTTCCCTCGGCTCCGTGCATTATGCGACAAGCACGGCATTCTCCTCGTACTTGACGAGGTGCAATCCGGCATCGGACGGACCGGCAAGATGTGGGCGTATGAGCATTTCGATATCGTGCCCGACATTGTTGCCAGCGCCAAAGGCCTTGGTTCGGGAATGCCGATTGGCGCGTGTATCGCGCGCAAGGAGCTAACCGACAACTGGCTACCGGGCGCGCATGGCAATACTTACGGCGGCAATGCGTTAGCGGCAGTCGCGGCGTATGAAACACTGAGCCTGGTTGAAGAAGAGCTGATGGCAAATGCCCGCGAGGTGGGTGCGTATCTCCAGCAGCGGCTTGAAGCTATTGCGGAACGCTCCAACAACATTGGCTGCGTGCGCGGCAAAGGATTGATGATCGGCGTTGAGTTCATCAAAGACAAAGCTTCCAAGCAGCCGGATGGACAAGGAGCAGAGGCAGTCATGACCGAGGCGTTCCGACGAGGGCTGCTGCTGCTCACGTGTGGCAAGTCCACAATCCGTTTCTGTCCGCCGCTTGTGCTGACCAAGGAGCAGGTCGACGAAGGTCTGGCTATCTTTGAAGATACGTTGCAGGCAGTTTACGGCCAGTAGGATAGATAAATAAGCACACACAAAGAAGAACTCGCCGTGTACGCGGCGAGTTCTTCTTTTGGCATCACTACACTGGTGAGGGTATCAATCACCCTGCGATTTTGCATCCATCCATTCATGGCGCAACAAACCATACAAATACATATCATGCCGCGCACCATCCCGATGCAGGAACTCGCGGTAGGTTCCCTCACGCCGAAAGCCAAGTTTCTCGTACAAGGCAATCGCCCGCTGGTTGTAGGCAAAAACAGTCAGTTGCACGCGGTACAAATTTAGCTCATCAAAGGCAAAGCGCAGCGCCAGCTCAAGCGCCTCTCGGCCATATCCCTGCCCCTGGTACGACCCATCACCGATTGCAATCGCTAGCCAGCCAACCTGATGCGTCCATAAAATGCCGTTAAGCTCAACATAGCCGATCAACGCATTTGATGTGATCAGCCGTACAGCGAACAAAAATGCATTGGACGATTTGTGTTGCTCGTCCAGCCATTGTGCCAGCGCAGCTTCATTCTTTGGCATTGCGGGCAGGGCATCGAACAAGCGTAGAAAAGCAGCGTCTTGATGCCACCGTACAATTATTGGCAGATCGGCTGTGGTACAAGCCGAAAGTTGGACCGACACGCCCCGAAGCAGTCCAGCCGAGTTCATGCCAGGTTTATCCGCGACACTTCCATGCCGAGAAGCTGCATCTCGTGCGCCAGCGTTTCGCCCAACCCTTCCTCCAACGACCGTGCCTGAAAGCCAAGCTCGCGTTCCGCTTTTGCGCTGCTGCCAAGATATGTTGGACCCGCAATCACGCGTAAGCTTTCTGAAGTGTACAGCTCGGGCAGCGACACAATTTTTTCAAGCGGCTCCACCACATTCGCAAGTGATTTAAGCAGCTGTGGCACTGGACGTAAGCGAGGCGCTTTGATACCGGAAAGCTTTTCGGCTGTGAGCAGAGCCTCGATTAACGAGTGCGGCGGACCGGCAGTAATATATGACTCACCGGGTCGACCCTTGTCCATCGCTAGCACATGCGCTGCAACCGTATCGTCAACATGAGCCCAGCAATACGCCGTCTGCTGCGGTATCAGGAGCAGCTGGCCTTGCAAATATTGCAGCAGCGTATCCCGCACCGAACTGGTGTCTCCCGGTCCGTAATTTACTCCCGGCTGCACAATCACCAGTGGCAGGCCTGCCTCCATCATGGGCAGCGCAACCTCGTAATGTGCGGCCCACTTTGTCCGTTCATATTCACTGAGATGCGGCCCATCGTGACGATAACTTTCATCCACGATCCGCCCATGTGTATCGCCAAAAACGGCCAGCGTGCTGGTGTACACACCTTTTGGTATCTTCAAATCGCGCATCAGCTCCAGAACATTGCGCGTACCTTCGACGTTGATCTGCTGCGCGACACGTTTATCACGAGCGCCCACCTTGTACCAGGCTGCAATGTGGAACACGCCGTCAACGCCGGTCATTGGATGGCGCATGCTTTCGCGATCTGTAATATCACCTACTGCCAGCTCAACGCCAAGGTCACGCAAATCGTTGGCCTTCGCAGGTGTACGCACCAGCGCCACAACCTCATGTCCTGTCTCAACGAGCCGACGACCAACACGTCCACCAATGAAGCCGGTCGCGCCCGTAACAAAATATTTCATGCAGCCCACACTCCTTGTCGCATGTGACAATAGTGTATCAAGCCTGGAGAAATGCTTCAACGATGTTGTAAAACTGCTTGGGCTGTTCAAGCCAGGGCCAGTGCCCACATTTGTTGATCATTGCAATCTGCGTCTGCGGCATCCACTCCCGCAGCGTATAAGCCTGGGTAATCGGCTCGAAATCCTGGTAGCCATATACAACAAGAACAGGCGTCGTAATTGCGCCGAAATTAGCCCAGTGGGAAAACTGGCCAAGCGAGCCAAGCACGCCGTGCTCGACAAGCGCCATGTTATACGGCTCAACACTATCCAAGAAGTGCTGTAGCTGCTGATCGGCTAAGCTAGGCTCGTAGAACCACGCACGGAACATGACCGTCATTCGCTCCCGGTAAACCGTAGCATATCGCGTTTGATCACCCGCTTGTCGCGCCGCCTCGGCCTGTTCAAGCAGCTTGGCAACTTGTTCGCGCTCATTCGCAGTCAGTGACCGAAACATGTTGGCCTGATACACCTCAACCATCTCATAAGGGATAGGGCCGGGCGCGATCATTGCCATACGGTCAACGTG
>JASKZZ010000274.1 GCA_030147335.1 Herpetosiphonaceae bacterium
GACATACACAGCCGCCGATTGTCGTCCCCGTCGGTCACCACCAGCTGCTTGTCCAGCATCCAGCGCGGCTATCATGCGCTCCGCAAGCTCGCCTTGGGCGGCTTTGAATGCTTCAGCCATGCTGCCAACAACCGCCTCGCCTACGAGAATATTTCCCTGGCAGCAAAAGCCCTCGCCAACAACGTGCCCTGCCCAGTGATGGCAAGCACTGCCCGTATGTGCCGCGACACGACCTTCACGGTCAACGATCCCAACTTGCCGATGCTCGCGCTGGTCATCCGCAGCCAATAGCTGATGTAGCACATCCTGGGCGGGCTGACCTTCTGCCAACAACCGCAGTCCTTCGGGACCATATCCAATATTTGCCAGCGCTTGTGTAGCAACTGCCCCGGCGTTTGCTCGGACCCATGGAACAACACTGCCAACAGCAAGAAACTTCGACTGCACAGCTACGCCAAGGTCGCCGTTTGATGGATCGCGCGCAACAATTGAAAACGTCGCAATAACAGGCTGGATCATATGCTACTCCTAGCGGGGTAACGCGCGAACGGCGAGACCGTCAAAAACACCTTCACCACCCTGTGGCCCTGACAGCACAACAAAACCATACGTCGTGTTTTGCAGCGATGTCGGGAGATCGAGGTTGGTGAGCAGTACACCATTGGCATACAAGGATACACGACGACCGGCAGCAGCAATCGAAAGACGATTCGTACCACGACGAATCGCATTGCTCGCCGTAGGCGCAACGATGGACTGACCGCGCTGATCAACACGGTACCGTCCATCACCGGATACAAAGAAGCGATAACTATTTTCAGGGCCGAAAATCAAACCCGCAGAGCCGCGTACCGGCGTCACATCCGCGCTGATGACAACGTTACCCTGGGCCAAAGGCGCGCCAAATGAAAAGATCGAGCCAGTGCCAGGATTGGTCGTAATCGCATACGCGCCATCACGATACCCCAGCGTATAGCTTTCAGCCTGCAAACTCGTCCAACCACTCCCTGGATCATCAAATGTATCTGCCACCAACACCTGTCCACTTTCAACCGTAACAGCCCGACGTGTGGGTGTTGGAGCAGCGCGTGGAGGACGTATTGGCGCGGTTATCGCCGTACGAGCAACTTCGGTTGGTGGTGGAGGGGCTGTTGTTGCCGTTGGAACAACTTCGGTTGGTGGTGGAGCTGTTGTTGCCGTTGGAACAACTTCGGTCGGCGGCGTGGCGGGCACCGATCCAATTTCACCAGACGATGAAGGAACCGCCAGGACCTGTTCCACGGTTGGCGTACTAACAATCGGGAGAGCAGTTGGCTCACTAACAGCTGGAATGGAGGCTGCCGCGATTAAAGCTTGAGTAGCAGTGACAGACGAAGCGGCTACTGATGCTTGAGCTACAGCATTTCCCGAAGCGGAAATCGTTTCGCTCGTTCCATCGCTACGAAATACACCACTACCCCAGACTCCACCAAAAATTGCCAGCAGCGCTAGTCCGCCGACACCTGTCCACACCAAGGGCTTGCGCACTGATGAGGGAGGTTGAGGGTATGCAGCACTCGACTCGGCCTGCGCTAAAAGGTCATCAACATCGCGATAAAATGGATCGACGCGCTGAATCTTCCGTAAAGATCGAACCGCATCGTCCGCTCGGCCCGAAGCTAGGCTTTCGGTTGCTTCGTCATACCACGCAGTTAATTGCGATGCATTAGCTGCTTGCGCAGCTGGCCTAGCTGCCGATTCAGGAAACGCTCCCGACCGCAAACTTGACGTCTGTGGCCGAACGCGTGAACCGCGACCTAAGGCCGCGTATGCTTCCGTAATTCGTTGGCTGCGCTCGCGGGCATACCGCTGAGTCTGCGCATCGGCATTACGGTAGCGGTCAGGGTGATATTTTGTTATTTCGCGGCGGTATGCTTGTTTTATTTCTTCTGGCAAGGCGTTTGGGGCTACGCCAAGCAGTGCATAATCATCCAGATGCTGGAATTCGTCCAAGCCGTTCTCCTTGCCTGCTGTGCCTACAATCAGGGTAGGCGACGACGCGGCGGGCAGGTCGGCATCATTATACGGTTCGCAACTAGTTCACGCAACTCCTTACGCGCCCCGCGTCAGAAATTGTTTCCGTTACATCAATTGTTCAACGGCTTCGATAATCTCCATGACGCTGAAAGGTTTCGCGACAAAGAGCGCGCGTGAATCATTCGGTTGAATTTGCTTGCCCGCACTGGCTAGCACCACACCTATCTCGCTGGAAAACTCGTTTCGGATTGCATGATACAAACCAATTCCATCAAGATTCGGCATCATAATATCAGTAACAACCACACGTGGACGCAAGCCGGAGCGTAGCATTGCCAGGGCATCACGGCCGTCGTGTGCCTTGCCTACAGCATAGCCTTCATCGGTCAGCACTTCTGCCAGCAGATTTACGATTGCGATCTCATCATCAACGACCAAAACTTGCATACCTTATCCTACTGGATAGCGATCGCAACATAAGGCAAATTGCTGCAAGAATTGCGCCAACATCGTTTTGAGGGTGAAGGGTTACCTATTGCATACACCATGCCAACAAAATGATGCACTAAGAACAGCCGTTGTGCTAGACAAGTTATGAAGGGTAGACTACAATATAGTATCCTCTGTATTATAAATAGCTCCCATCATTGGAAGAGAAGACCTTGATGGAACAATCAGTGTTCATTGCTACAGGTGTGCCTCGGCTCGACCTGATTCTTGGCGGCGGCATTGTAAGAAATTCATTGCTACTTATTGCAGGTCTCCCTGGCTCTGGAAAGACAGTGCTTGCCGCGCAAATCGCGTTTGCAGCTGCGCTACGCGGCGAACGTGTTTTATTCGTAACTGCTTTTTCGGAGCCTCACAGTAAGTTAATCAGCAACTTGCGCACGTTTAGCTTTTTCGATCAAAGCCAAATCGGAGATCGTATTAAGCTGCTTAACCTCCAACACCAACTCACAACCAGTGTAGATGAAGCAGGAGAAACCATTGTTCGTGAGGTTCGGGCACATCGCGCAAAACTGGTTGTGCTGGACGGATTTCAAAGCGTCGGTTCCGCAAGCGACGTAAGCCTAGCACCTCACCGATTCTTGTACGACCTCAATGCCAAGCTTAGTTTGCTTAATGTTGCCTCGGTAGTAACCTACAATCATGCGCCAAATATCGACGAAACACGTCCAGAGCTGACCGCGGTTGACGGGATCATTGTCTTGTTGCAAGAACTCATCGGCGATCAAGCTGTGCGCGTGCTTCAGGTCGTTAAGCAGCGTGGATCCAATCCACTACTCGGCAAGCACTCGTTTACGATTAACAACGCTGGTATTCATTGCGTTCCCCGTCAAGAAACGCTGGCTTTGACTGCGGAGCGATCAATAAGCGTCGAGCGAGTTTCGTCCGGCATCGACGTGCTTGACACAATGTTGGATGGCGGGATTAACCAAGGGACCAACGCAATTATTGCTGGAGCTGAGGGTGTAGGAAAAACGCTGCTTGGCCTTTACTTTGTGATGAATGCCGTTGCGCAGGGCGAACGGGCAATCTTTATCACCGTGCACGAGACCGCGCAGCAGCTCGTAACCAAAGCGCAGCCGTTTGGCTTTGATATTCCTTCAGCATTGGCCTCCGGCAATCTTCAGATCCACCATTATTTTGCCGCCGACCTTAATCCGGATGCTGTAGTACAACATCTGCGCGAAACACTTGCCGAAATCGGACCGTGTCGTGTCGTGATTGACGGACTTCATGAAATCGAGGTTGCACTAGCCCGGTCAAATCGGACCATGGCCTTTTTCGCCGCACTGATCGCACTCTTGCACAGCCACCAAGCCACTTCCTACTTTTTGCTGGAAGTCGATCCATTGGTGGGCCGCGAGCTATCGTTTGTTGGAACAGCATTTTCGGCTCTAGCAGACAATGTATTGCTTATGCGCCGAACCGAGGTGCTTGACGAACTAGTTCATTCACTGGTTGTGCTTAAAATGCGTTTCGGCAAGCCCGACCGCAAATTTCATCTTTATACGATTGATGACAACGCGTTGAGTATTTCGCCCAATGCGACTTCCACATCGCCCGCAAAACGCACACGCAGAACCTAAACTGTCCTGGTACCCGTGCTGCAAACAAAGTAATAATCATTGTTTTGTATTTGACGACCGGCGTGCAACCCCGTATAATGTGCGCAGCGCGTCGCCCACGAGGCGATGGGGAGACCTAGATATAGGCGGGGCGTGGAGCAAGCTCTACGCTCTTTGTGTGTCCGGTATCTTCGCATCAAATATTTGTTTTTGAGGGAGCGAAACTTTTATGCCCAAGCGAACATGGCAGCCGAAGCGCATTCCGCGCCGACGCAAGCATGGTTTTTTGTCCCGCATGGCGACCAGCAAAGGTCGGCAAGTGCTTAAGGCACGTCGGCTTAAAGGCCGCTGGAAGCTGTCGGTCAGCAACGAACGTCGTCGCGTACCGCGCGGCCATCGCTAGTCGGAGCGCAGCATGCGGCGTAGCCAGCGGCTGCAACGACCAGAGCAGTTTCAGCGGGTGCGTCGCGAGGGAAAATCTTGGTCGCATCCGCTGTTTATCATGAACGCCGCCCGTAACCGTGTTGGTCATACGCGCTGCGGTTTTGTGGTAGGCAAACAGTTTGGCAAGGCGCATGATCGCAATCGCGCGAAGCGGCGCGTCCGCGAGTCGGTGCGACGGCGATACGAGCATATTGCAGCCGGCTACGACCTCGTCTTTGTGCTTCGCACATCCGTGCAGCAAGCGGCGTTTGCCGCCCTCGAACAAGCCGTGGTCGATCTGCTTAAACGGGCAGGATTATGGGTGGCGCAACCACCTACGACAGGCAGTCAAGGAGCGCCCGATGGGCCGCTGGATAGCCCTAGTGCTGATACGATTTTACCAACGCTTCATTTCACCACTCACTCCTCCTAGCTGTATTTACACGCCGACTTGCTCCCAGTTTGGCTACGATGCTATCCAACAATATGGGCTGCTCAAAGGCGGCTGGCTTACGGTTAAACGGATTGCGCGATGTCATCCTTGGGCGCAGGGGGGACACGATCCTGTTCCTTAAAATTTGCGTATACTATAAACGTCCAGGAGCATATCGCGTGCGGCTCGTTCCCCACAATTAGGGGTATCACAATTGCAACAATCTAGCGTGTACAAGCATATAATGCTGAGAATCGACTATCTGGCATTTAGGAGCTAGTGTAATGGGTATTTGGAATTCGTTTGTACAGTTTCTTGAGTTTATCCTGCTTTCCCTCACAAACTGGACCGGCAGTCTTGGGATCGCGATCATTTTATTTACTATCCTCACTCGGCTCGCGCTCTTGCCGCTTACAATTAAGCAGCTAAAGTCAAGCAAGAAGATGATGGAGCTGCAGCCAATGATGGCCGAGCTTCGACGCAAGCATGGCAAGGATCAGCAGCGCTTGACCGAGGAGATGACCAAGCTATATCGTGAGCAGAAGGTCAATCCTGCGGGTAGCTGCCTACCACTGTTGTTTCAACTGCCGATCTTTATCGGCGTGTACAACGCAGTCATTCATCTTGTAACGGATGGCGGCTTTTCGCAAACGCAGCTTACCTTTCTCGGAATTGAGCTTGGCAAGATTGCTTGGAGTGATGGACAGATTACCGGCTGGCAGTATCTGATACTGCCAATTCTTTCGGTCATACTCCAAATGCTGACCACGATCATGGCCCAGCCGAAAATTCAAGATCCGCAGCAAAAGGCGATGAGTCAGGCGTTTATGTTTATGCCACTGATCTTTGGTTATATCGGTTTTACCTTCAACCAAGGTGCAGTGCTCTACTGGGTGGCTGGTTCAGTGTTGTCGATGATCCAGCAGTTCTTCGTCACCGGCTTTGGCTCGCTGACAAATTATCTGCCTTTCTTGCCGGAGCGCCAGGGCTTTCTGACGCCTTCGCCGGTGGCTGTTTCGGCTGGGGGCGGCGGTGAGGTCGAGGTTGTACCGGAAGAGCCAAAGACAGACTTTTGGACGCCTTTGAGCAAACTGCGAACAACGACCGCTTCTGCCGGCGATACCCCAACAGATCAAGCAATGGATGAGGTCAAACGGCAGATCAATAAAAAGCGCCGCTGATGGGGGCAAACCAAGATCGATGAACCAAGAGCCATAACACACCGGTTCTTGGTTCTTGGCTCTTTACTTTAGTTGATAGAGGAACATATGCCAAGCATCGAAATTAGTGCACGTACCGTTGCAGAAGCAACCCGTCTGGCGTTGGAACAGATGGGCGTTGATGAGGATGAGGTGCTTATCGAGGTGCTGCAAAACGGCGACGACGAAAATGAAGCGCTTGTTCGCGTCACTACGATGGAGTCCGAAATCGTTGATGAGCCGGAGGTTGAAGAACAGCCAAAGCGTGTTCGACCACCATTCGACCCGGAAGCGGCTGGCACAGAAGGGCGTCGTATTTTGCAAGGTATTCTTGACCGCATGGACGTTCAAGGCTACGTCAGCGTACAATACAGCACATCAACCGGTCCCGACGGCGAGCCGCAACATAGCATTATGTTGTATGTCGAGGGCTTGGATGAGGAAACTGTTGGCCTGATGATTGGCCGCCGTGGCGAAACGCTGCGCTCGCTGCAATTCTTGCTCAATACGCTCGTTAACCGGCATGTTGGACGTTGGCCACAGATCGTGATCGACGTTGGCAACTACCGCCAGCGCCGCCAAGAGTCGCTGGAAGGGTTGGCGCGGCGCGTGGCTGAACAAGTACGAACGACGGGCCGCCCACAGATTTTGGACCCAATGCAAGCGTATGACCGACGCATCGTACATATGGCGCTGCGCGAAGACGGCAGTGTGTACACCGAAAGCACCGGCGAGGGCGAAAATCGCAAAATTACGGTTTTTCCAAAAAAGTAACCAGCATACAAACCCGGGAGTTAGCCTAAAATCAGGCT
>JASKZZ010000363.1 GCA_030147335.1 Herpetosiphonaceae bacterium
GCCATTAACTTCTTCCTGGCCCTTTTCTGAGCCGAGCAACATAATAACGAAGAGAAACAACACCATGATTGCGCCGGCATACACCGTGATCTGCACCATTGCCAGAAACGGTGCGTTCAACAGCAGATACAGCACCGCAACGCCAAAGAAGTTCAGTACCAGCCACAGCGCCGAGTGAACAGCATTATGGCTAAGCACCATCGCTACCGCCGCCCCAATCGTGACGAGGGCAGTAATAATGAAAAAAGTAAGCTCCATACAAACATTTCTCCGCAGCAAAAGCCGTGTGACGACCGGCAATATTACCATAGAAGATATCAACTATCAGCAGTGAGTTTTTTCTTTGCCACATCGCAAGATCATTTTGTTCGCCATTGAAGCGTAAACCTATCCATCAAAAGGGCCAAGCGCGAAGCCTGGCCCAATGGTGTTACGCCCACTTTCCACTAACTATAGGTCGGTCTGCGCGGGTGGGTTTGGTGGGCGATTTAGGTTTTGCAAAATTGGTGGTGGCTCGCCCCAACCTTTATCATTCGGCTGCAACAGCATCTCCTTTGTGAAGACTGCCGACTTACGGTCGTAGAACGACAGCTCATACTGATGCTCAAGTACGATTGCATTGGTGGGACATGCATCTTCGCAGTAGCCACAGTAGATGCAGCGGAGCATGTTAATTTCGTATTTCACGGCGTAGCGCTCACCATAGCCAACCGGATTGTCAGGGTTGTTCTCGGCGGGCTCGACGTAAATCGCATCGGCCGGACAAGCTGCCGCACATAGTGAGCAGCCAATACAGCGCTCTTTACCGTCGGCATAGCGCTTCAGCTCGTGCTTGCCGCGAAATCGCTCACGTACCGGTCGCTTGACCTCGGGATACGAAGTCGTGATCGGCTTTGCGAACAGGTATTTTGCGGTGGTGCGCAAGCCCTTAATCAAGTCAAACATTTCTATCTCCTATCTTCGGAATGGTCCGAAGAGACCGGCAATATATGGATTCATGTCCTGTGTCACGACGGCAAAAACTGCTGTGACTGCTACCAGACCAAGTGAAATCGGCAGCAGCCGCTTCCAGCCGAGGTCCATGAGTTGGCTGTACTTGAAGCGTGGCAGCGTGGCGCGGACCCACACGCTAAAGAACAGGAACAGCCCGAGCTTGATCATGAAGTACACGAATGACAGCAACGCGCCGAGATTTGTGTACAGCGCGCTGTTCTGGCTTAGGCCCAGGCTATATAGCAGATCAACGCCCGGTCCGCGATAGCCGCCGAGGAACAGCGTTACACCGATTGCCGAGATCGCAATGAGCTTAATGTATTCGGCCATAAAGAACAGCGCGAACTTCATCGACGAATATTCGGTATTGAAGCCACCTACTAGCTCTTGCTCTGCCTCAACCAGATCGAACGGTGCGCGCACAACCTCGGCGGATGCCGCGATCCAGAAGATGCCAAATGCAATCAACCCAGTCGGCTTGAAAATGTTCCACCATCCGGCCTGGCTTTCTACGATGCGGCATGTGCTCAAAGCACTGATTTCACTCACAGGCTGCTGGCCGAACATAAGCGAACAAACAGTGCTGTTGGCCGCTTCTTGTGTTGTTGGCGTGCTTGTCAACATGATCGCGATCAAAATCGACAGGCCAAGCGCAAGCTCATACGAGATGAGTTGTGCCGCCGACCGGATACCGCCCATCATCGAATACTTGTTGTTGGATGACCAGCCGCCCAGCGTAACGCCGTACACACCGATCGAGGTAACCGAAAGCAAAAACAGCACACCAACATTAACGTCGGTGAACTGGATCGGAACAACACGGGCCGTCTCGCCCAACAGCCAGCTGAGGTCGAGATACTGGCCAAACGGAATCACCGCGAAGAGCAAGATAGCCGGAATCATCGCCAGTGCCGGAGCAATGGTGTAAACCACTTTGTCGGCTTGCGATGGCGTGATGTCTTCCTTGAAGAACAGCTTGAGCGCGTCGGCGAGTGGTTGGAAGAAACCACCAGGTCCCGCACGGTTTGGCCCGACGCGGTTTTGGAACCGCGCCAGCAGCCGTCGCTCAAACAACGTCAGATAGGCAAAAGCTGTGGTCGTGCCTAAAAACAGCACAAACGCGACGATTATCAGCGTGATCAGTCTGATCCAAAAATCCATTTATCCCTCGACCTTCTCGACCCTCACGGGTGTCAAGACGCCAGTTTGCACCTGTCCAAGTGGGATGTCAGCCAGATCCGGCACGACAAGCGTTCCTGGTCCAACCAGTCTATCAACCAGCGCAAACAGCTCAAGGTTGCCACGCGTTGACGACAAACGCAGCCGATCTCCCGATGCAATACCCATCCGTTCCGCATCCGCTTTTGCTATGCCGACATAGGGCTGCGCGACCCAGAAACTTAGCCCTTCCGCGCCCTGCATCAGCGTGCCGCCGTCATACAACCGAGGCGCGGCGACCAGCAGCATCTCTCCGTTGCGTGGTTGAGGCGTTTGGGGCTGCGAGAAAACAAGGTCAAATACAACATTCTGCTGTTCAGCAAGAGCCGGCCACTGCACGCCCAGGCCCTCAGTGTTTTCGTAGCTGGTGCCATCGTAGAAGACCGGATCATCGACCGCTTGGCGTCCCCAGGTACCACCCTGTGACTTGAGATTGGTGTAGCTAGCGCCCTTATAAATCGCTACGCTCTGCACAATCTCGGTGTTAATGTCGTCGGTTGAGCGGTAGTTCCAATATCGAGCGTCGCGCACAGCAACAGCGCTAGCTGGTCGCTGACTTGTCTGCTTGCGATCACGACCGCCAGCGGGAGCTGTTGCAACTGTTGCTGCTACGGGCGCGCTGACCCGGCTTGCAAGCACGCGTCCAAGCCCAGCAAAAATCTGCCAGTCTGGCCGGCTATCACCCAGGCTATTGCGACCGGCACGGAAACGCTGTACCCGCCGTTCGGCATTGGTGTAGGTTCCGTCGCGCTCTGCGAATGACGAAGCCGGCAGTACATAATCAGCGATCTGCGCAGTCGGCGTCATAAACATATCCTGGACAATCACCAGTCCGACTTTCTGTAGCGCCGCTGCTGCCGCAGGATTAGCCGCTACCGGATCAAGGCCGGCGATGTACATCGCATGCAGCTTGCCGTTAGCCGCAGTCTGCAACATTTGTTGGGCCGTCATGCCTTCCTTGACGATGTTGGTATAGCCTGGTCCCTTGCCTGGCCTCACGCCCATATCGAGCGCGCCACGGCTGTTGTTGTAGCGCATGATCGGCAGCACGCCATTGCCTGGCCGGCCAACGTGACCAGTGACCAATGCCAGGTTACCAAGTGCTTGCAGCAAAGGTGTCCCCGCCGCGAATGCCTCGCGTCCGTACACAATGATTAAGTTCTCGGCGCTTGCCACGCTTTTGGCAACAGCCTCCAACACATCAGCGGCGATACCAGTTTGCTCCGCGACATGAGCAGAGCTGAACGGCTGAAGCGCCTGGCGTAGCGTGTCGATATTTTTGGTTCGGCTGGTAACAAACTGTTGGTTCTGCAAGTTGCCTTCGAGAACTGCTGATAACAGACCAAGGGCAAACTGCGCTTCATGACCGTACTGATAGCGAACGGTACGTGTTGCGCTTGCGTCAAGCTTGGTAGGCCGCCCATTGACAACGATAAGCTCGCCGCCACGCCGTTTAATACCACGCAGTCGCAGCAAATGCACCGGCGCTTCTTCCTCGGGATCGGCTCCAACAACCAGCACCGTCGTGCCTTTGCCAAGTTCACCCAGGTTGGTGCCGCTCGCAAGGCCAAAAGCATAGGCAAGATCGTCATGTTCAGGCTCGTCTGCGGTACCGTTACGGCAATCGATGTTGGGCGACTGCAGCAGCTCACGGAACATCTTTTGGAACAGGTAGAGATCTTCGTTGGCGAGTCGTCCACCTGCTAAACCGGCAATTGCGTTGCCGCCGAAACTTTCGGTAATGCCGTACAAACGCTGCGAAATGTCTTCCAGCGCTTCCTGCCATGTTGTCTCGACTAGCTCACCGCCACGACGGACGAGCGGCTTGGTCAAGCGCTTTTCGCTATCAACAAAGTGATGCCCAAACCGGCCTCGGTCGCAAATCCAGATTTCGTTGACCCACTCGTTGGAACGTGGCTGGACGCGCTTGATGTCGCGGTACCGCATGTCGAGCGTCATGTTGCAGCCAACTGGACAATGTGGACAAATCGTTGGAACCGACTTAACCTCCCACACGCGGCCAGCAAAGCGAAACTCAGAGTTCATCAACGCGCCAACCGGACAAATATCGACGGTATTGCCCGAGAACTTCGAGTTGAACGGTGGGTTTGACTTCGACTGAATCATCCAGGCGCGGCCACGGTTGGCAAAGCCAAGCACGCTGTCTCCCGCAATTTCGTCCTCAAAGCGCACGCAGCGGGCACACAAGATGCAGCGCTCGCGGTCAAGGTCGATTAGTGGACCGAGTGGAATTGGCTTCTCGAAATGAACTTTGTCTTCGTAATCGAAGCGTGTCGTCGCAGGACCGTAGCCCATTGTCAAATTCTGCAATGGACATTCGCCGCCCTTGATGCAGACCGGGCAATCAAGCGGATGCGACGTGAGCAGCATTTCCAA
>JASKZZ010000372.1 GCA_030147335.1 Herpetosiphonaceae bacterium
TATGGCCGGACCGTTCACTCGCTGACGCAGCTTCTGACGAACTACAATGTCCAGTTCTCGTTCGTCTCGCCCGAAATCCTGAGATTGCCGCTCGACTACATGAATCAGGTGCGCGACTCGGGGAAGACGGTGCGTGAAACATACAATGTCAGCGACGTCATTGGACAGGCTGACGTGTTATATGTTACCCGTGTGCAAAAAGAGCGCTTTACCGACCTTGCACAGTATGAAGAGGTTAAGGATTTCTACCGCATTACGCCCGACCTTATGGATCGTGCCAAGCCTAACGCGATCATCATGCATCCATTGCCGCGCGTGAACGAGATTGATGTGCGCGTCGATAGTGATCCTCGTGCTGCTTACTTCCGTCAGGTAAAGAACGGTATGTACATTCGGATGGCGCTACTGGCAGCAGTGCTCGGCAAGGCATAAAATAGCATACTGGATCAATACCATCTGGTAACTGCCTAACTCTTAGGTCCTGAATCAGCAATCACCCAAAAATCGTTTGCGTTCGGTATAATTGTGCTAGTCATTTTGGAAACTCAATGACGAGTCTCCAGTAAAACCTAAGGAAGACCGTATGACCTTCTTCCAGCGCTTGCAGGAAGCCAGTACTCGTAACAATTCCCTGCTCTGCATCGGCCTCGATCCCGAACCCAAGCAATTGCCTGATTGGTGCCTTGAGTTCGCCGACCCGGTTCTCACCTACAACCGTCACATTATCGACCTCACCTCGGACCTTGTGTGCGCTTACAAGCCCAACGCTGCATTTTATGAGGCGCTTGGTGGTCATGGCTGGTCAACCTTGTATGACACCATTCGCTACGCCCACGACGCCGGTGTTCCGGTCATCTTAGATGCGAAGCGTGGCGATATCGGATCGAGTGCGTCAAACTACGCCTGTGCCGCTTTTGAGCGCATGAACGCCGACGCGATCACCGTCAATCCATACATGGGGTGGGACGCGGTCGAGCCGTTTGTGCGCTACGCAGACAGAGGTGTATTCGTACTCTGCTTAACCTCGAATGCAGGCGCGCAGGATTTTCAAACACTTGACGGTAATGGCCGCCCGTTGTATGAGCGAGTAGCCGAACAGTGTGCCGGATGGAACGAGCGGGGCAATGTAGGACTGGTAGCAGGCGCGACGTATCCCGACGAGCTGTGCTGTATTCGCCGTCTAGCAACGGATCAGTGGATCTTGCTACCCGGTGTCGGCGCCCAGGGCGGCAATCTCGATCTCGCGCTTGAAAACACACTATGGGACGATGGCAATGGCGTCGTTGTCAACGCGTCCCGATCAGTGTATTACGATGATGATCCGCGTGAGGCTGCCGAGCGAATTCGCGACCAGATCAATGCGGCACGACAACGTAAGCGTGAGGAAACAGCTCGTGAGCGGCGACAAACACCACGAGCGCTCAAAGATCCTAACAAGGTTGACCTCGGCCTTGCGCTGCACGACTTGCAGGCAATCCAGTTCGGCAATTTCACGCTACAATCCGGTGCTCAATCCCCCATCTACGTTGATCTACGATTACTTGTCAGTAATCCACAAGCTTTGGCATTAGCAGCCAGCCAGTACGGCAAACTGCTCGACGAGCTTGTGTTTGATCGGCTAGCCGCAATCCCGTATGCAGGCCTGCCGCTGGGCACTGCGGTTGCGCTCCAAACACGTATGCCGTTGATCTATCCTCGCAAGGAAGTCAAAGAATACGGCAGTGGCCGCACCATCGAGGGCTGGTTCAATCCCGGCGAGACAGTTGTGGTCCTTGACGATTTGATAAGCAGCGGGAACAGCAAAACCAGCGCGATCAAGCCGTTGGTCGAAGCTGGACTTCAGGTTCATGACATTGTGGTGCTGATTGACCGAGAAAGCGGTGGACGCGAAGAGCTGGCAGCCCAAAACGTTACCGTACATAGTGTTTTCAAGCTGCGTGACTTGCTCGATATTTTGGTACAGCATGAGCGAATTACCAGGGATCAGCGTGCGGAAGTTGAAGCATTTCTGGTTGAGCAGGCAGCCTAAAATCTCGTCAACACGGCCTACAAAGGAGCGCCTAGAGCGCTCCTTTGGCATTTAATACCTGTGTCATTCTTGGCTCATTTAGTGCAATATGCAACGCATGAGCGTTTTTGCCAGTCAACCAACTCACTCTAAAACAATAAAGCGCACCGAGAACCAGTGGTCGCGTGAAATAGATGATTTGATTCGCGGCCTGTCGGGCGGCTTTTTGTTCGGCATTCCCCTGCTCTACACAATGGAAGTATGGTGGATTGGATCGGCTACCCCTCCTTTTCGGATGCTTGTAGCGCTCGCCGTCTCGTATATTACAGTTTTTTTACTTAATCGAACTGCTGGATTTCGACGTACTCGAAACATTCGCTTCGTTGATGCGGCTGTTGATAGCGTCGAAGCGCTCGCGATTGGACTGCTGTGTACAACGTTCGTTCTTGTACTTCTCCGCGAGATTACCACGGCAACATCGCTTAACGAAGCAATCGGCAAAATTGTCTATGAAAGCGTGCCATTTTCAATTGGGGTTGGGTTGGCGAGCCAATTTTTACATAAGACCGATGGTGATGACGGTCAAGGCGCGAACGAACACGCAGCACCAAGTAACGATGAGGGCATTAATGCAACGCTAGCTGATGTTGGCGCAACCGCCGTTGGAGCCATTGTCATCGCGTTCAACATCGCTCCTACCGACGAGATAGCGATGCTGGCGGCTCAATTAACATCGCCATGGCTCATTGCCATGATCATCGTGTCGATCAGTGTCTCGTATGCGATTGTATTTGAAGCGGGCTTTGCCGACGAGCAGCAGCGCAAACAGCAAAAAGGCGTATGCCAGCATCCCTACAG
>JASKZZ010000486.1 GCA_030147335.1 Herpetosiphonaceae bacterium
GGCTGGTGTGTCGGCGATTCTTGAGGCGATACAAACGGCTCAGGACCAGGGTACGGAACATCGCGCGGCTGAGATTGTTTTCTCGGTCGAAGAAGAGGTTGGCCTCAAAGGAGTGCGCGCGCTCGACTTCGGGATGCTCACGGCCAAGCAGGGCGTAGCGCTTGACCTCAACGGCGAAGTCGGCGGTATCTGCATCTCAGCTCCGGCCCACGACACAATCTCGGTAACCGTGACCGGCAAAGCGGCACACGCTGGTGTCGCTCCCGAAAACGGCGTTAGTGCAATTGTGGTCGCCGCCGACGCAATTAGCTGTATGCCGCTGGGCCGCATAGATTTTGAAACAACGGCAAACATCGGCACGATTGCAGGTGGAGCAGCCCGCAACATCGTCCCGGAGCAGGTCAAAATAATTGGTGAAGCACGGAGCCGCGATGAAGGCAAGCTGGATCGCCAAACAGCGGCGATGAAGCGAGCCTTTGAGGAAGCCGCTGAACGGTACGGGGCGCAGGTCGAGTTTGTTGCCGAGCGCGCATACGGGCGACAAAAAATCGAGCCGGATGCGCCAATCGTGCAGCTATGTCAGGCTGCGGCCCGTCGTATCGGACTGGAGCCGTATCTGGTTGAAACCGGCGGTGGTTCAGATGTTAGCATTTTCAATATGCATGGCATCGAAGCGGTCAACTTGAGCATCGGCTACCGTGAGATTCACTCAACCAACGAGCATATCGCGATTGCGGATCTTGAAAAAGCTGCTCAGTTGGTTTGTGCGCTCCTAGAAGCGTAACTGTTGTACAGGCGAGGCACGGAAATCCTTGTCTCGCCTAACGTCGTATCGTGCCAAGTCGTCGGCGTACGCCACGCCATGAGCGAATAATGACGAACAACAGCACCAAAAACAGCAGAAACGCGATCAGCGGCGCAAAGATAGCCAGGATGCTGAGCGTAAATGACGTAATGTCCTCAAGCAGTGAAAGTACCGGATTGCCTATGCCGCCAGTTGTGGCTGTTGCTACCGGACGAATCGCTGAACGTGTGGCGTGAAAGCCGCCGGCCATGACAAAGCCTGCCGCAAGTGAAACGCCGGGATGAATATCGCTCAAAATATTATTTTGGCTGGCAAATACAACCGCGCCAGCAATTGGATGAATCAGTCCGCCAATCACATGCGTTATGTGATCGACTGCCGGTATTTTGTCGGCGACAAAATCAATCAGCGCGAGTACGGCTAGAATCGCTAGAGCCGGTGTGCTTTCAAGAATGGCGAAAGGGTTTTGCAGCGTCAGATAATCGAAGCGACCCATCAGTCCCACCGCAAGCATCGGAATATATGCGTTAAGGCCAGCCGCACTCGACAAGCCAAACGCGCTGAATATGTTGAAGAGTGCATCCATATAGAGGTTTCTCCTAGCTCATGCAGCCACATCGCGCAGCAGCGCTTATTGTGACATATTCTACGCAGCGTCGCCTGACGAGGTTGCGCCGCTTGCTGCTAACGTGTCTGATACTCGTTGCGTTCGCAAGCTGCGCGCCACCATCATCCCCGCTGGTTGCCGTCCCTCCATCAACGGCGACACTGTTTGCCCCTACCGTCACGGCTACGAGCACGACGACTGCGATTGCCACGGCTACAACGCCCCCTACAGCAACAGTCGCGACAGCAGCGACAGCGGCACCGTCTGATACACCAGTAGCAATACCCACGCAAGCACCATCTCCAACGATTGCCGAGCTGGTTGTGACGCCAACGCCGGAGCTTCCCGCACTGGATTCACAACGACGGACGGCGTTGTTCGAGAAAGTATGGGGCACGATCGCCACGCATTATTTGTACAAAGATTTTGGTGGTGTGGACTGGCCTCGCACTAAGCTGGAATACCAACCTCGCGCCCTCACAGCGACAACATCGGATGAGTTTTATGCGACGCTGGCTGAGATGGTTTCTCAGCTCAATGACGAACATTCACGTTTTCTTAATCCACAAGAGGCTCATCAAGAACAGGCATTAACTACGGGTGAGGTGTATGTCGGTATTGGCGTTTCGACTATTAACGACCCGCAAGGCCGACTGGTGACAACAGTGTTCAATAACAGCCCCGCTAGTGAGGCCGGGATTAAGAGACGTGATATTATTGTGTCCGTGAATGGGCAGCCGATTGACGCTGCGGGTACTAACATTAGCGGCCCTCCCGATACCACAGTGGAGCTACAGGTTCGCACGCCAAACGGCAAACAGCGTGTGGTGACGCTGCAACGCCGAGCAGTGCTGGAGCAATATACGCCGGAGGTGTATCGTGTACCGGGGACTAATGTCGGCTATGTGTTGATCCAGTCGTTCTGGCCGACTGAAACACCGCAAAAGGTCGAGGAAGCGCTGGGACAATTTTTGGCGGCAGAAGGCGATACAATCAGCGGTCTGGTGCTGGATGTGCGCAGTAATGGTGGAGGCTGGCGCAGCGTGCTGGAAGGGCTGCTTAGCCATTTTGTTGAAGGCGACGCGGGTGCTTTTTATAGCCAAGATGCGACCTATCCACTCAATGTAACGTCCACTGGATTGTACGAGCAGGTCAAGGACTTGCCGATTGTGGTGCTGGTTGATCGCGAAACCAAGAGCTACGCTGAAGTGTTTGCCGCGGTACTGCAAGCGCGAGGCAGGGCGCAAGTTGTGGGTGTAAATACAGCAGGCAATACAGAAACTATTTATGCCTATGACCTTGATGATGGATCACGGTTGTGGGTTGCTCAGGAAGGCTTTCAGCTGCCTGATGGCGTAAATCTTGAAGGACGCGGCGTTGTACCGGATCGCTCAATTGCGGTAGACTGGCTTCAGTTTAGTGAGGTACGTGACCCGCATATTCGCAAGGCGATTGAGTTGATTCAGGAAAAGCGAGCTGGATCGAACTAATGCAGTTGTTAGCAACCAGCTATCAGTAATGAGTTCAACACTGGCTTTTCGCCTGTGTGCTCAACGATGTGCTGATGGCAAGGTCCGATAGCTCCAATAAGGGGGATATTCATGTCAATGATTTCCGAAGTAGTTGGGCGCGAGGTGCTGGACAGTCGCGGTAACCCAACTGTTGAAGTTGATGTGCGGTTGGAAGACGGCGCGAT
>JASKZZ010000547.1 GCA_030147335.1 Herpetosiphonaceae bacterium
GTCTAATACAACCAGGCCAAAATCACAAGACGCTCACCGACAGCGATAGCTCATGGAACTGCATACGGATATGAGGATGAATATGGTACCAACGTCAAGAATAAGTTCAATGGCACTTTTCGTTCTTGTTGTGCTGGTAACACTACCTGCGTGTGCCTCAAACACAGGCCCTGCTACTGCCGACATAGCTCCGCTACTTGTCCAAGCTGGCGATTTGCCAAAAGAGATGACAGGCGGAACTATCGAAACGATCTTGCCCACGTCTGAACATAGCTTTAGCTGGAGTGAACAACCTCGTCCTTGGCAGGAAGTACGACAAGACCTAAAAGGTGGAGTGCCACCTTTTCAGCCTGATAGTAGGATTGCAGTGTGGCGTTTTCGCAGTGCGCGAGAAGTCGCTGACGCGTATCAACAGCACTCAGTTTTTTTGAGTCCGGAGCCTGCCTACAACGGGATCGGGGAGCAAAGCGCGTCCTACAATAATCTTGAAGGTACACTTCTTTATCATGATTATATCGCACGCGGTCAATCCATAATGTTTACACGCTGCACAGCATTGGTTGAGGTCGATCTGCGAATGGCCGTCAAGGAGATTTCCGCCGATACAGCACTGCTGACTGACGCACTCGCAGCCTATGCCCGACGGCTCGATCAACGTTTAGGGAAACACGTGTGTTAGTGCCGAAGCCAACGCATAGCAAAAGGTAACTAAGACAGCCTTTCGACCGCATTCGATAACGCTGTACAACTGCGCTGCAACACGAGGTTTAGCTCCGATACGCCTACCGGACGACTGATCAGATAGCCTTGTACAGCATCGACTCCAACGTCTTGGAGGTACAGCAGCTGCGCTTCAGTTTCTACGCCCTCGGCCACAACACTCAAGTGCAAGCTGTGAGCCATATTGATAATTGTTTCGGTAAGAACCGCATCCTGTGGATTTTTCGTTATATCACGGATAAATGATCGGTCAACTTTAAGACTACTGAGCGGAAAGCGGTGGAGATAGCTGAGCGATGAGTAGCCTGTGCCAAAATCGTCGATTGAAAAGCTTACTCCGAGCGACCGCAAATATTGCATTGTTGACAAAGTTGTAGCAGTGTACTCGAACAAGCTACTTTCGGTCAGTTCCAACGTCAAATAGTGTGGAGCGAGGAGACTTTCTTCGAGAATACGCGCGACTACATGACCAAGGTCAGGGTGCTTAAGCTGTTGTGCCGATAAATTGACACTGACGCGTACAGGCGATCCTGCTATGTACCAGGCATGTGCTTGCCGACAGGCTTGCCGAAGCGCCCATTCACCAATCGTCCCAATCAGTCCGGTTTCTTCTGCTACCGCGATAAATTCCCCAGGTGCAAGTAGCCCTCGCTCTGGATGTTGCCAGCGAATAAGCGCCTCACAACTTTCAATGCGTCCAGTTGCCAGCGACAAAATGGGCTGGTAATGTAAAACAAACTCTTCACACTCAATCGCCCGTCGCAGGTCACTTTCAAGCTGCATGAGCGCAAGGGCATGCACATGCATATCTGCATCAAAGATTGCGTAACAACCCTTACCGAGCCCCTTCGCGCGGTACATGGCAATATCCGCATCGCGCAGCATATCAGCAGCGGTCGTTGCCTCCTGCGATCCCAACGTGATGCCGATGCTTGCAGAAACAACAACGCCATGATCATTCAGCGAAAATGCAATCGACAGCTCGTGCAGCATTCGTTCAGCAACAGCTGTCACGTCATTCACGTCCTGCACCTCGTCGAGCAGCACCGCAAACTCATCTCCACTTAAACGCGCCACAGTATCACCAGCGCGCACACATCCTTCCAAACGACGCGCAACACCGACGAGTAGTTGATCACCGACAAGATGACCCAGGCTATCGTTAATGGTTTTGAAACGATCAAGATCAAGGAAAAGTATGGCAAACGAAGGATGGGCCTGTCGCTGCGCGCGCTGAAGTGCTCGTCCCAGCCGCTCCATCAACAAAGCACGATTGGGTAAACCGGTTAAGGTATCGTACAGGGCTGCGCGCACCAACTGTGCTTCGGCGATCTTGCGATCTGTAATATCCTGGGCTAGCGAGACAACCCCAACCACCTCTTGCTGCTCGTTCACCAACGGCGTGTTGTACCACTCGCAGGTAATCTGACGACCATCCTTGGTCAAATTATCATTCACGTTTCGCTTTCCACCTTTGTGATGGAGCAGAGCACGCCAAACGTCATGCACGGGTGCACTAGCGTGTTCAGGCAGCAGAAACGATCCACACTGACTAAGTGCTTCGGTACGTGTGTATCCAAAGATAGTTTCAGCCGCAGGATTCCACTCACGCACACAAAAATGAAGATCCCATTCTATATATGCAAGGGGTGTTTGCTGAACGTGTAGTAATAATCGCTGTTCGGAGTCGCGTAACGTTTCCTCCACCTCGTAACGCTGCGTCACATCAACGCTGAGCACGATACAATGCGTTACGTAGTCATTGGCGTTGCGTACTGGCGATAACGCTACCTCACTCCAAAATGGAACACCGCTAGCACGATATTGCTTAAGCACAATCTGACATTCAATCCCCTGCTCAATAGCGGTAGCGATACGCTGAAGCGCATGTTTATCGGTATCCGGCCCCGCCAAAAAGTGAACACTTCGACCAAGAATTTCGGCGTGTGCGTATTCAGTTAGCTTTTCAAAGGCCGGATTACAATAAATGATTGGGTATTCAACGTGATGGGGATCAATAATAACAATGCCATGACTCGTCGCGGATAAAACTCGGTCATACAGTCGAAGCGTTTCCTCCACCTGTTGCCGCTCCATATTTTCGCGAGCTAGGCATTCTCGTTCATGCAGCAAATCTGCCGCTTGATTTTGCACCCGCTTGAATAGCTGACGTACCCACCCCGCAGTGCCACCAATAATAATGATCGCCACGCTACCGGGAGCACCACTTGTCAGGATACTGTTAGCACCGTCCTGCCCAACAATGTTTAGCAGGACGATATTGAGAAGTGTAGCAATTATGCCGCAAAGAATTCCACCGCGCACGCCAAGTAGCCAGCCGCTGACAGCAACCGGCAGAACCGCGAGCGCGGGCAAACCAGCACCAATTATGTAATGCATCAGGGGAAATATCAGAATGTAGCACAACAAGGATGCCGCTGCGAACAGCAAAGGTGAATACGTTGGGGGGAGCTTACCATGCACGACGTAGACCTCATTCTGCAAGGCAGTTTTTAATTATCGCTATTGGCGGTCTTAGCGGCAGGACGCAAAATATTGGAACAGGTTAATTGTGATAGCCTACCGTACAGCAGCACGGAATAGTCACATACCACGGTCCCATATACCAGTAGTCCATCGGAGGCAATGACCGTTCGCTTTACCAAAGGCGCAAACAGCCATGAAACTTGTCGTTATTTGCGTCAACAACAAGGGACAGGCGTGTTCGTTATTAAACACGCCCGCTATCAAGTTGGCTGACTGGATTATTGGGATTGCCGCAGACTAGACAGGCAAGCTGTCCGAACAAGCTTAATTAGTTATCAAGGGTTGATGAGCGGCTGAGACGGGGCTTGACCATGCGGAAGTAAAGAAAAACGAAAACAGCGAGTACAATTAGCAGCAAAACAACTGATTGGTAGCGCTCGACATAGCCGGCAACGACATCATAGTTTTCCCGCAGGAGCCAGCCGGCATAGGTCAAAATAGCACTCCAAATTGTCGTGCCCAATACTGTATAAAACAGGAACTTAGGCAATGGCATTCGATCCATGCCAGCTGGTATCGAGATGAGACTGCGCACGAGTGGGATCAGCCGTCCGAAAAAGATTACCGCCTCTCCATGACGACTAAAATATTGAAGCGAAACGTCGAGGTCTTGCTCCGAAATCAAGGCGTAGCGGCCCCAACGCCGAATAAATCGTCGGACTACCAGCTCATTCGCCCACGCGCCGAACCAATACAGCACAAGCGCGCCAATAACCGAGCCAAGCATTCCTGCAATGATAACGCCTACAATATTAAACGTGCCCTCACGCGCCATAAAACCCGCAAACGGCATAACCAGCTCAGACGGGATCGGCGGAAAAACATTCTCCGCCGCCATAACCAGCACGATACCAGGATAGCCGAGCGTCCGAATAATCGTCTGGATGAGCGTAACCAGGTCGCCTAACAGTTCACCCACAATGGAACCTTTCAGAAAGAGCGGAAAGTCGGGTGCATTGTACGGAGTGGTGTAGGGCGTGTCAATGTTCGCTGTTCCCAACTGGTTGCTGCCGTATGTTGTATAAGGTCCAGCCACGACTACAGCGACAAGACGACTTTCCACCACGAGGCCGAGTAACGATTTTGTTGGCCGAAGATGAACAGGCATTCGACGGTTTGTCGGTAGATAGCGGAGCGGTGTATTTCGATCACACCCAAGCCATACACTGATTCAGACACCATGCAGCCAGCTCATACAAGCTTATAGGTGAGCTAACTATTGTTATACTATAATAAATGGTAGCTGCTGTGCAGACGCAAGGTAGAATGTAGTGTGAGTACACAGTAGCATACTATCCCCGTTAATACTGTTGATCAACTATGCATATAGTGCGGCTTTTTGGCGTAGCGAACAGGATAAACGATGCAGCCAGCGGTACAACCATCCTGCGAGATTTTGGTGATCGAGGACGATGATGGTATTCGACAGATGCTGAGCGAAGTTCTGGGAGATGACGGCTACCGAGTGCATACGGTAGTCCACGGACAGGAAGCACTGGACTATCTCGACCAGACACCGGCACTGCCACGGCTCATTTTGCTTGATTTGATGATGCCAACAATGACCGGCTGGGAGTTTCGTACCGTTCAACGGCAACTTCCTCGGTTACAAGCAATTCCCGTCGTAATTTTATCTGCGATCACTAGCCGACTCGACGCGCGACAGTTTGTTGAGCTAGATGCAGTCGCATTTATTGGAAAGCCAATCGATTGGGTACGGCTTGAGCGCGTTGTTACGCAATATTGTCCACCTTAGCTGTTATACATAAGCATGTTGGTCATACCATCCGCTATTCGCCGAGCGTTACACCATACGTGCTATAAGCTCTGGTATGCTGCTGAACTCTATATCCATACCGTACCTGTCGGCTAGCCGTGCTACCTCAGCTGGACAGGTCAACCGTCAAACGAGCGACACAGAAAATCTACTCCTCAAAGGAGCGCTCGAACCCTATGAAATTATTTCCAAAAGCTGCGCTGGACTGGAACCGACACTCCCCAAAAGACAGGAAACACCTTTCGGCTTAACTACGAGCATGCTCGACCTTGTCTGCACTACCTGCGCACCAATTTGGAATGCTGCGATGTACCGTTGTGCGTGCTGTGTGCTTGTTGGATCATGTTGAAATTCCTTGCGGACGTGCTAGGTCCCCCTCGTCACCGAACAGATTGTTATGAGTTGTTAGTGTCGCGTACCCCACCCTGAATATCCTGAGCAGACCACGCCGCTCGAAACATACGCACCGCTGCCGGAATCAAGTTGCCGAAACCTCTTGCCCCTACGAAGTGTGCAATTAATCACGTTCGATGGGAGCGAAAAGCGCTACACTTGATTGTGACGAGCGCAAAAGTCACATCGATCAGTAGGGTATAGGGAAATTTCTGATGTCGCACAAGGTATTACCGCAACCACCAGTCCAGGCTGCTACCACACAGCCATCATTTGTTCGCCGGCACTGGCAGAAAATCATTGCGCTGCTGTTCTGGCTGACCTTGCTTGGCAGCTATCAATTGTATGCGTGGCGCAACGATATATCAGCCTTGGAAGCGCTTACTCAGATACTTGACACGCTGCGGTCGAACGCGGTAGGGCCGCTGCTTTTTATCGTCGTCTACACACTGCGGCCATTGGTTCTGTTCCCAGCAACACTACTTACTCTAGGAGCAGGATTGGTGTATGGTCCGGTGCTAGGTATTGGTCTTACCCTTATCGGCAGCAACTTATCGGCGATGGTGGCATTTTTTATCGGTCGTTTTCTTGGCGATGGATTGCTGAATGATGAGCATAGCAGCAAGCTTATCCAACGCTATGCACAACGTCTTCGTTCCAATAGCTTCGAGACGGTACTCATCATGCGATCTGTTCTTCTGCCATACGACGTTGTGAACTACCTGTGCGGCGTGCTTCAAATCAATTGGCGGGCATATTTACTGGCGACCATAATCGGTTCGCTGCCTGGTACAGTTGCTTTTGTGTTGGCGGGCGCGTCGATCAAGAGCGACCTCGCGCAAGGATTGCCAAGCATTGATCCGCGCGTATTCGCTGTATCCGTTGTGATGCTGGTTATCAGTCTTGTTGTTTCGCGTTATGTAAAATCAAAAGAACAAAGAAACAATGCAAAATAATCTTATATTCAGTTCAAGCTGCTGCACTGCGCTGATGTGCGGCAGTGAGTTTGAGCAGACAGATACATCACCTCCGGTGACTTCAAACATGACCATCGTAGCGTCGGGTTAGCAGCGGCCCCAAACACGGGAATGCTACTCCACCATTTGACTGAATTGATTTCTGCTCATCGACAAATAAGCAGACTGGCCGAGATTCCGCTGCGCGACGGCACGAAGCATGATATGCGCGGGCACGATATTGACACTTATTGGCAATATGGAGGAGTCCCGCATGAGTAAAGCGCCATCATCCGACAAGAAGAAGAAGGTCCTCGCGCTGATCGCGCACGATGAGAAGAAAAACGCTTTGACAGACTTTTGCGTACGGCATAAAGATGTTCTGGAATCCTGGGAATTAATTGGAACAGGCTCAACGGCAGAAGGGATCAGCGAGGCTACGGGAATGCCGGTTTATGGCTATTTATCCGGACCGGAAGGCGGCGATGTGCAGATCGCGGCTCGGGTTGCGCTTGGCGAAGTTGGAGCAGTCATATTTTTACTTGATCCCCTAAGCGCTCATCCACACGACCCTGACATCGAGACGCTGCAGCGCATATGCAACGTCCATAATGTGCCAATCGCCACCAACCTCGCAGCGGCGGAGCTGATTATTCAACCGACCAATATCAACCAGCAGATCGAATAGTCGTAGGGACTGGCATGGTTATCGCTTTATGGTTCGTGAAATTGTGCCACACACTGTTAGCTTGGCAATGGCGACGCAATAGAAAGCCTGATGCAGGTCTACGAACGCCGTTGTGGCACAGGTCTCCCTACTCCGTTTACTGCGCCAGCTTGTTTCTGGCGCATGAGCCGTTATGTTTCTGCTGCTTCGCTTTAGTGCTAAACTAACTACACCATTGTGTACATATGCCACTCCTTGCCGTTCAACATGCGCGATTGTTGACCAAGAACAGGAAATGGCGAACATATACGTAGGCTATTAATTACACTGCCGGTCGTTCAACCGGCAGTGGAAGCGAGACACGCATGGA
>JASKZZ010000035.1 GCA_030147335.1 Herpetosiphonaceae bacterium
GCGCCACCGTCTTTCAGCAACTGCATCACTTTGGGCAGGAGTGTCATGTGCGCGCCGGATAAAATCGACAGCCCGATCACATCGACGTCTTCTTGCAGCGCCGCATCAACGATCATTTGTGGTGTTTGCTGAAGGCCGGTGTACACGACCTCCATCCCGCCATCGCGCAGCGCTCGCGCTATGACTTTTGCGCCTCGGTCGTGCCCGTCAAGGCCGGGCTTGGCGACCAGTACGCGTATTTTACGCTCCATTGCGTGTCCTTTAGATTATAGTTACGACCAATGTTCTTTCGTGTTTAAGTCTATTTTAGCACTGTCCGCCAAACAGTCGCAACTCAACCAATTTATTTTCGCCCTGGTCGCTTCCGTTGACCAAAGAACAAGGCATTAATGCCACGGGTAGTTTGCGTCTCTGAGGTATCACCATAGTAAGCGTTTTCGCCCGGTCGTAGGTTGGGCTGCGCCTCCAACCATTGGTTATAGGCCTCGTTAGCATGCGCAAAGGTCGTTTCAAGCTGCTCGCCATTTTCCAGATTGTCTCGCATCTCAACCAGTAAACGAATCAACTGATCGATACGCAGCGCAATCGCTTCACTGTTTGCCGCAACCTCAGCACCGTGGACGGCTGGATCACCGGCTACAAGCTGGGTCGCAAGCCGAAAAGGCTCACCTGCAATCGGCATGATGTCACGCCAACCTCCGCCACGGCTAACGCTTTCCATGAGTGCCGTGCTGAGTAACAAAGGCAAGTGCCGTACACTGGCAATATACGAGTCGTGCTCAGCGGCGTCGATATAGTATGGCTTCGCGCCAATTGCCTCGACTAACGCCGCTACAGTGTCGATGGCAGCGGGTCGTGCGCTGACACCCGGAACAAGACAATAGATTGTGCCTTTGAACAAGTCGGCGGAGGCGTTTTTGAGGTCAGTGCCGCGCTGCACCATTGGGTCGCCGCCGATGAAATCAACGGTTGTAGGGAGGATACGTTGGGCCAGCGCAAGCATCTGAGATTTGGAGCTGCTTACATCACTAATGATCGTGCCAGACTTGAGCAGCGGAGCGATCTCAGTAAAAATCGTGCCGGCTTCAGATAGCTCACCGGTAACAAAAATAACGTCGGCGTCGCGCACGGCCTCACCGAGATCTCGGGCGGGGCGGTCGATGAATAGTCGATCACGAGCATCACGAATCGCTCGATTGTTGCGATCCCAGCCGGTGATAATCGGGCGGCCGTTTGCCAGCACATCCTCGTCCAGCGTTCCTAATGCCACGCCGAGCGATCCGCCAACGATGTCCAATCCAAGAATACTGACCTGTAACGGCATAGAACCTCCGATGAACAATACCAGCGGGAAACGTCAATTCGGCGTCAGATTCAGTTTCCTCGTTGCATGCTGCTACTGACTCGGCTTATCCTTCCGGCTGCACCTGCGAAAGCAATAGTGCTTCGGTTAGGATAATCACAAGCGCAAGCAGGCCAAATGTAGCCGGCGATAATACCCGCAGTCCGGCCATCACCATAATTAGCACGGTTAGGATGCCGGCTTCGTAAGCTTGCCGTCGTGCGCGACCAACATCCAGGCGATGAATGCGGAGCTTGTAGAAGCGCTGACCAAGCAAATAGGTAAGCGGCACCATTGTCGCTGTTACAACATAGAACACAGCAAAGAACAGCAGTAAGTACACCGGCAAATCCGGCAGGTCAAGCAGCCATGCAGTCGGTGCTGGTACAAACGCCAGCAGATAGCCAAGCAGACCAAAGCCAACCATACCCTGCCAGCCAATCCCTGGCAGCGCCAAACGGAGCTGAATTGGCACAAAGGTAAGCGCCGCGGCTGTTGTCCATACCAGTGGCACCAGTGCGCGTGGTCCGATGCCCATCACTGGCTGTTGCGGAACGCTGATCAACACAGCAAGCGCTACAAACCATCCAATAATTGCTATGCCAATTACCCATGGCTTTGCAGCCCACGGGCCTTGCATTGGCTCCGGCTCCCAGTCCAGCAATACCGGCTCACGCACGCGCTTCCCCGGCCCTTGCGTATCCACTTGCTGTGTCGGTTGATTCAGTGGCTGTGACCGAACCCGCGTTGGCCGCGTATCGGCGGCGACTTGCTGCTCAATGCGCCGCTTCAGTGAACGTGGACGCGATGGTTGAATATCGATGTCGTCGTCAAGGACCGGTCGCGATGGCTGTATATCGGCGTTGTTATCATGCACTGGGCGCGACTGCAACGGCTGGATATTCTCGTCATCTGCCGAGGATGCTACGTTTGGCTCTGACGGCGCTTCTGACTCTGTGTCTGTGGAAGCCGTCGATACCTCGGCGCTCATATCCGCCCGCGTCTCGATCTCGTCGGGTTGTGCTGGATGCAAATTACTCATGATATGTTGAGGCAGTGCTTCTTTGATGCCATGTCTTCATGCTTCAATCACTTATTAGTTATACACGGGCCGCGCGTTGCCGAAGCCAGTGATCGGCCAGCACCAGCAGCAGCATGGCTTCGGCTACTGGCACCAGACGCGGCAATACGGTCGGATCGTGTCGTCCTTTGACAGAGATCACCGCTGACTCGCCCATCTGGTTGACAGTTTGTTGTTCTTGAGCGATAGACGCCGGTGGTTTCGCTGCAACCCGCACGATGATCTCCTCGCCGGTAGAAATGCCGCCAAGAATACCCCCGGCGTGATTAGTTTTGGTCCCAATCATGCCATTTTCCCGTTGCATAAACGGGTCGTTGTTGTGTGATCCACGCCGCTCCGCCGCATCAAAACCCGCGCCGATCTCAACGCCTTTGACGGCGGGAATACTGAGCATGGCCTTGCCGATATCGGCATCAAGCTTATCGAAGACTGGCTCGCCAAGACCGGGTGGTACGTTACGGGCACGGATTTCTACCACGCCGCCAAGCGAGTCGAGCGAACGACGAGCCTGGTCAACAAGCTCGACCATCTGCGGCGCAACGTCCGGATCTGGGCAGCGCATGGGATTGCGCTCGATCTCGTCCTCGACGATGCGCTGTGCTCGAAGATTGGCAACTTGAAGTGTATAGCCTAGCACCGAAATACCAGCCGTTGCCAGGAGTTTACGTGCAACAGCACCAGCAGCAACACGACCAACGGTTTCGCGCGCCGAGGAACGTCCTCCGCCTCGATAATCACGTAGACCAAATTTGGCGTCCCAGGTGTAGTCGGCATGGCCGGGACGATACAGATCTTTTATCGCGTCGTAGTCTTGTGAGCGAGCGTTGGTGTTCTCCACCACAAGCGCGATCGGTGTACCGGTAGTCCGGCCTTCAAACACGCCCGACAAGATACGAACGGTATCGGGTTCGTTGCGCGACGATGTCATGCGGCTTTGCCCAACCCGTCGACGGTCAAGATCGCGCTGCACATCCGTTTCGTCCAGCAGCAGCCCCGCCGGACAACCGTCCACGACCACACCCACGGCGGCTCCATGCGACTCGCCAAAGGTAGTGATCCGAAACAGCGTGCCGAAACTGCTACCGCCCATAGCTGTGTACAACCCGACGTGGGTAGAACGCGCGACGGCTAGCAACTGACAAGATCCAGAACAAGGCGGTAAACGCGGTCAGTCCGGCAATGCCCTGTACAACGACATTGTTGAGTGAAAAACCACCCATCTGCGCCGTTGTGAACGTGAAATCCGGTACCAATAGTGCAACTGCGCCCGCGAGCGTTAGTGTCGCGATCAGCAGGTTGAGCCACCAGGCCCAGCGTTGGTGGAAGCCAAATCCAAGCGCAATAATTAGGTCGAGTACTGCTATACCGGCTAGTATGCCGATTGAGCTCCAATAGGTTGCTGTCAACACGCCTGGAGCCAGTTGCGCGCCAAATGATGCTAGTAGCCCATTAGCAGCTTGTTCAAACGCTTCGGTGCCAAAGTACAGGCTGATACCGGCAAGTGTCGCAGCCGCGCCAAGGCCAAGCAAGTACAGCAACATAATCAGCCAGCGAGCCACGTTTGCCAATGGACTGCGTCGCTCTTCAACCATGTCGTCGGGCACTGCTGTAGGGACTGGAACGGCTGTCATGCGGTCGGTATAGGCCGTATCAGCCGGTGTTGCCATTGGTCGTGCCTGCGTTTGCATACGGTCGGTTTGAAAAGACCTTGCTTCCGCTGGCGCACGCCCTGTTGCCGGCATTGCCTGAGTTGATGCATCGTAAATCGTTGCATGAGGCGCTGCTTGGGGTTGTGCAGGCGTGTTATACGTTCCGATAGACGCTGCCGCGTTCGCCTGCGTTGGCGCGTCATAAATGTTGGCCTGATGATCAACGTCCGGAGCTGTACGCATTGGTTGTGTTGCGCCGGTAGCCATCATCGGTGTGGTACGACCGGTAGCCGGGGCTTCGGCTGCGGACGCTGCAAAAACTGCCGGTTGGGTTTGACGAAGCCACGCAAGACCTTGTTGTGCCCGCTGATTGCTTGGCGCAATTGCGAGCGCGTGCTCAAGGGCAGATCGTTGTTCATGCGGATCGGATGTTATGCCGCCAAGCCATACCCAGGCGTCGGCATTGAACGGATTAGCCGCTACCAGTTGACGTAACATGCGAACGGCTTCGTCTCGTCGTCCGCTTCTCGCGGCTGTGATCGCCTCATCAAGGGAGCTGTGCATTTGATCGCTCATCAGTTCTCTCTGCGTCATATAAAGCACCTCTTAGCCAATGAGTAAAGTTGCTATAAATGCGGCGTTAGCGGCAAACGGCTGCAAACACGGCATCGTCGTGCATCCACTAATGACCCCACGGCGTAGTGTGCCATTCGTTGTGAGCATGGCCGTACGTTGATGCTGTTTGGGCGGCGATTCGCTCCCAAGTAAACTCGCGCTTAACCATGTCGGAAGCGTTGTGCGCTCGCTCTGCTGTCCAATCGGGCCGCATCAAGCTATGCAGAATGCCCCAAGCAAGCGAATCAGCATCGCCGCACCGTGTTAATATTCCAGTCTGATGCGGCCTTACAAATTCGGCAAGACCACCCGTCTCGGAAGCAACAACAGGACAGCCATAGGCCATCGCCTCCAGCGCTACAATGCCAAACGGCTCGTACAAGCTTGGAAACACCGCGACATCAGCCACTTGATACAGCTTATCACGAACATCGTCAGCGATAAAGCCTGTAAATACAAACTGCTCGCTGACATTGTATTTGTGGGCAAGCATGCGCAGTTCGTCCAGGAAAACACCAGTGCCGGCAATTACAAATTTGACATTGGGCATCTGCTCCACAATCTGAGGCGCGGCTTGAATCAGCACCTGCACCCCTTTTTCGTGGACCAGTCGCCCAACATAGTACACGATCTGTTGCTCAGGTTGGGCATAAAGCGCTCGAAAGGAAGCACGTTCCCGGTCGCTCATCGCAATCGTTTGCGGCAGCTGCACGCCATTGTAAATAACGTCGAGTTTGTCGAATGGAACGGTAAAGAATTTATGCACCTGCTGAGCCATGTAGTTGCTCACCGTAATCACGCGCCACGACTCATAGGTTAGCCACCATTCAGTACCATTGATCGCGACAGATTGCTCATTTGAAAGCGCGCCTTGCATCCGGCCATGCTCCATCGAGTGAACAGTGACAATCAGCGGACGTTTGAGCGCGTACTTGAGGGCAACGCTAGCATATGCTACCAACCAATCATGCCCATGAATAATGTCGAACCCGCCAAGCTCGGCTGCTAGTTCGTAGCCTTTGCGCTCAAGCTGCTGATTGCTTGCCTGGCTCAATGCAATAATGTTTGGATAACTGTCAATCGTATCTGTCATAGGGACGCGATACACTGTTGCGCCGTCGCACAGCTGTTCCACTGCAGCTCCCCCTCGCAGCCCTGGCGTTATGACGTGGACTTCCAGTCCATGTTCCGCCAAAGCAGGGGCAAGGTCGGCGACATGCTTGCCGAGGCCGCCTACAACATGGGGCGGAAATTCCCACGACAGCATCAAAACTCGCAAGCATGTCCTCCTACAACACGTCACTATGTTGATTAAGGTAAGCTGATACCAGCTGTCAAGAATGATACCAGTGTATCATGAGCGGCATATTGTAACGCAGATTTGCCAAGCAGCGAAATACACGCACAAAAGGATGCCCGTCCGGGCATCCTTTTGTGGGGATTATTGGAAATGGTTTAGTGCTTCACTGCGCGCATTTCCGCGTACATGCGATAGGCTTCGTTAGCACGGTCAGGCTGGCCAAGCGCCCCATACATCTGGCCAAGCGCATAATACAGCTGTGGATCGTCGCGCTTTACGGTAATTGCTTGCTGCAAGATCGAGACAGCTTCATTAGCATCACCTGTGGCATACAGTGTTTCGGCCAGCTGTGTCAGCGCCGTGACATTATTGGGATCGTGCTTGCTGGCGCTGGTGAATGCGTTGATCGCATCGCCAAGTCGACCGGCGGCCTTGTATGCAACGCCAAGACCAAAATACGTTTCTGCCTGGTCGGGGGCAAGTTCACGAGCACGGCTAAACGAACTAATTGCTCGGTCAAATTGCTTTGAGGCAACATACAACGCGCCTAGTTCGCGCAACACTCGTGTGTTTTGCGGATCGGCCTTTTGCGCCTGCCGCAACGTCACAATCGCTTCTTCCAGCTGTCCGTTTTGGCGCTGCATCTGCCCAAGCTGTAACAAGGTTGGGACATGACCCGGCAGCAGCTCAGAGGCACGTGTCATCAGTTGTAGCGCTTCTCGGTTTCGTCGCAAGTCACTGTAGATGCTGGCGAGTAAGCGATGTGCCTCGCCGTCCTGTGCATTAATACTGATGGTTTGACGCAGCGCATCCACGGCACTTGACACGTCACCATCACTGAGCGCGGCAATCGCCAGATTATAATACGCCGCCGAGAATTGAGGGTCGAGCGCGGTTGCTCGATGATACGCTGCGATTGCCTGATCCAACGTTGCGCGGCTGCTTGTTTCACGGGCTTGTGACGCGCGAATATTTCCTAACAGGTACGCTGTGTTGGCATCATTGGGCGCTATCCGACCGGCCTGCTCCAGTGTTTGGGCGGCCCGCTCAAGTTCGCCCTGCTCCGCCCGTAGTTCTGCCAGCTCATGATAGGTCGCCAGTTCATGTGAATCAATCTCAAGCGCTGCTTTGAGTGCCGCCAATGCTTCAGCGGTTCGACCACTACGCCGCAATACTTTTCCTAGCTGAATATGAGCTGGGGCATAAAGTGGCTCTTTGGCAAGCGCGGCTCGGAACTCATGCTCGGCCTCGGCATCACGAAACTGACGCAAATAGGCAAAGCCTAGGTCCATATGAGCGCGTGCATCGGCGGTAACAATGGTGCGTCGTGCGATAGGGCTAAGCGCATCGGGCGAGGTGCCGGTTTGCTTGTACAAACGCGCGAGGGCCGCATAGGCTTCTGCGTAGTTGGGCTGGATGGCAATGGCTTGTTCCAACGCTTCCATCGCGCCTGGCGCATCCTGAGCCTGCTCGCGTAACAGCCCTAGCAAATAAAATGTGGTGGCGTGGTGTGGATCAAGGGCGAGCGCGCGTTCAAGCTGTTGTTGCGCGGCGCTTAGCTCACCCCGCTCAATCAACATTGCGGCAAGATCTCGCCGCGCTTCGACATCAAGTGGTTGAGCAGAAACAGCGTGTTCAAGGGCTTGTCGAGCGGCTTGCGGGTTGCCGTTCTCGCGCAGAATTGCAGCAAGACCACGGTAGCTTTCACTAAGCAGGGGATCAAGCTGGATGGCGCGCTCAAAATGCTGCTTGGCATCCTGCTGACGATCAACTCGCTGTTGCAGCACCGCCAGATTATGATGCGCCAGCGCGATGTCGTCGTGATGCGCTACTGCTTCGGTCAGTTGGTCAAGCGCAGCTACTGTTTCGCCGCGCAGGGCATGCACAACGCCTACGTTAACCGCCGCTTCGCCATGTCCGTCGCCGATGTATGTTGATGCGTCACGAATGGAACGATATGCTGCCAGCGCTTGATCCCAGCGTTCGTTGACAACATGCATGTTGCCTGAAAGAAGATGAGCAGCCGCAACGGCCGGGCTAAGATGACCATTCGTTTCGGGTGTGACGCGCACAGCCGCAAGCTCATTGATTGCTTCTTCGTCGGCGTTGTAGGCATAGAATACGCTGCCAAGCAGCAATGACCAGAGCTGTTGAACACCGACATAGCGCGCCTGCCAGACGCGTAGTCGTTGAATTGGCAGTTCGATCGTTTGCAAGCCGCACAGCCGTAGGTCACTTTGTGGAATCGGTGGCTCGACGCGCCGAGTAAAGGTAATGTGTGGCGCAAAGATTAACTCTTTACTATCCGGTCGTTGGGTAACCCCCCAGATGATAATGTCGGCGTTTGCCTCATCACCCAATAAGATTGCTTGGCGCTCGTCGGCGATATAAGGTAGCGGGACCAGTGATACATCTGGAATTGGTGTGATCAGCTTGCGAATAGTATGCGTTAGCATTTCGCCAAGCTCAATGCCGCCATCGGGAAGTGGCAGGATCGTCTCGCCTTCTTCGCTGAGTACCGGCTCCCATCCCGGACGTGGACGCAGCATTTGGAGCAGGCTGCGCCGTGGCTCCTGCACTCCCTGCAGCGTATCGTCACCAAAGCTCGCCACGCCCACTACGACTCGTCCAGTCGATGCTTTGCGCGGTGGAACATTCAGCAGCGCCCAGATTGCAATCAGCAGCACCGCGATAATAACGCGCACACCAAAAAACAGCCAGCTGACGAACGGGCTGACTCCCGGCTGTGCTGCCACATATAGCGCAAGCGGCACGAGCAAAACCGCAATTACTGCACAGGCCAGTAATGTCGAGCGGCGAAAACGAGGAATGGCGAATCGGAGTCGCATACGCTGATTATGCCGGAGCTTGCCACGATCAGCAATTACAAACGGTCGTAATCACGGATGGGCCGTTTGGCACGTAGAAAAAGGACGTATCGAGTATATCTCTTGAGTCGCGTGCAAACGGAGCACAAGCTGTGCATGCGCTACGCTATAGCCGATCTGGCCAATAAGGGGTAGCTATTGCTATGGTTGTTCAGGAAAAACAACCAGCCGCGCTCCCTTAGCAGGAACTGCGGCTGATTTTAGCAGTACGTGTGGTTGTGAAGACCGAGGGTATACTTTCTAGCGTGGACGTCGACGCCCCAAAACCCAGGTGATTACCAAGAACACTAGCGATGGCCAACCGCCTGGAGCACGAAACATACGAACCATCGAACGCAAGCTCAATATTCGGAAAATAAGTTTTAACATAGGTCAATTCTCCCTCCGAACATAAATATGGCAGGAACCGGACCAACGATGACACCGCTAAAAATCAGATTGATCCGTAATACTATCAAAGATTGCTGCTAGCCCAGCCCTGTAACCGCTCCAGCATTTGGTTCCGTTGCGCATGAGCCGCCACAAGTACGACATCGCCCGGGTTGACCAGTGCTATTGCCGCAGTGAGCGCATTTACCTCGCCGGTAAAGGTTTGGATTTGATCCCGCTTGATGCCGTTGCTTTCAACTCCGTCGCGGTACAACTGGGTAATCTC
>JASKZZ010000054.1 GCA_030147335.1 Herpetosiphonaceae bacterium
CGGCGCAATGATTGGAGGCGTCAAGCACTGCCACCATGGCTTCAATCGCTCAACATGGCGCAGTGCCTCGATCAACCAGGGATGCATCGGGTTTGGGCTAAGAACAAGTCGTGCCAACACTCCTGCCCGGTCGTTGAGACCAGCGCGCAGCCCCAGCCGCTCGTGATCATCTCGCGCATTCGTCAGCGCCACTGCGCTAAGCCACGCAGCTTCGCGCGCCTTGGCCACGCTAAAATGTGCCAGCGTCTCATCCAAACGTCCGCCGGCAAAGTCGAGCAGGCGCAAAATCGGGGCGTAGATGTCGCAAACCTGATCTTGCAGCTGGTCGATGGCCGCCTGCAGCACCTGGTTTACGGCATTATGATCAGCATATCGTTCACTGCGTTTCGTATCGATTCCAACCGTATGCAGCGCCAGCGCCAGATCATGATTGATATGAGCATTGATGCCCAGCACCAGATCTTGAATCAACAATCCCCGACCATACGCCGAGGTGTCGAACGAGAAACGCCACGCTTTGGGAAGAGCCGTCTCGTCGCCGTTTTGATATGCTAGCAGCGCCTGACGGTACAAGTCGGCAAAACAAATCGTGTATTGCGCTACCCACTGATTGTCGACAAAGCCACCGGCTGCGACTCGTTGACGAATGGCATCGGTAATGACCAAATACGCGGTGACAAAAATAGCCCGGCGATCCTGCCGCGCCCGTAGCGCCTGTTCGACCGTAGTTAGCCCATCAAGTGCTTCGCCTAACGATGTGTACTCAGCGCTAACCGGTAAGGCTCCCTCGGGGTTCATCATGCTCTCCTTTGCTCTACAGGCAGTATTCAACATATGCATTAACAGCTGATGGTGTTTCGAGCATACCATGGACAATGATCTCGAGACCGCGTCATGGCGCATAAAATGCAACATTCCAACACTATACAAGAGGAGGAACAGCCAATGTCGGATGTTGCTTATGTCTCCCAAGTGCGGATCGAGCGCGTCAAAGGGCCATTGCGTCTAGCTTACTTGCCGGCAGAGTCCGAGCCGGTTCGCTTCAGCACCCATGGACCGGTCGCACAGCATTATGGGGTTAGCCCAGACGCCGTTGAGCCACATGCTACCACGTTGGACTATGTTGTTGCCGCAACCGCTGGTTGACTGGTCGGCACCTTTGGTGGTGCGCTGGAAGCGCGCAAGATTAACGCAAGCAACAATGCTTTGACGGCAGAAGCTACGGGCGAGGTCGAGGTCGAGGACGGAGTGCTGGTTATTCGGCGTATTCATGTCGTATTTCAGCTCGATGCGCCGCCCGAAAAGCGCGACACGATTGACCGTGTTCATAAGATCTTTGCCATGCACTGTCCAGTGTATCGCTCGTTGTACCAAGCTATCGCAATCACAACCGATTATCGTCTCACAAACGAATAAACGTACCGGCTGCGTGCCAGGTAACCTTTAGGTATCGATTACCTGGCACGTCCGCTCTGCTCTTCCCAAAATTGGGTCCTGATGCTGCATCCCCACAACCGCGCTTGCCCTTTGGTCCGAGGACCACCAACCACTAAACATCATCTGTCTTGGTTTGGTACACTTCATAAAAACCACCCTGGCTTTATATCGAACCAAGGACGACACACGTATGGTACCTGCTGTACGCTGGCAGCACTTTTTGCTCAATCGTGTGCGACACATGTACGCCATGTTGATCCGCGTGCAGCATCCCGATCCTGTGACGCAACAGCGTGGGCAGCATGTGATTGTGCTGGCAGTCGGATTGATGATCGTGGCATTGTTTTCCATGGTCGTCCTTTTGCTGGACCAGCAGGAAACCCAAGCCATTTTTGCCAGTGGTTGTGCCTTTCTTTTTTTTGCCGTCGTCATTTGGTTAACACAGCGCGGCTTTGTCACTGTCGGCGCGTGTACATTGATCGCCACAACCAGCATCGGCATCTTTTCCGCAGCATTGTCCATCAAGCATATAACGCTGTCGCCCTTTTTCTTTGTGCTCAGTATCCTGCTTTCCGGTCTTACACTCCGCGCTCGTGGGGTGTGGTTAATATGGCTAGGCAACGTCACGGGTATTGGTGTTTTGGCTTTGATGCTTGCATCGCAGCCGCAAGCGCCAGTCGAGACCAGCAAAGTTGTGCTGTACGGCGTCTTGCTTTGCACATGTACCGCGTTGATTGCCGTAATGGGTGGACAAAGTACTGAAATGGCGTTGAACCGCGCCCAAGCTGCACGCGCGGAGGCCGAGCAGGTTGCAGCGGCGCTGCGTGTAAGCGAAATTCGCTTTCGATCATTAGTTGGCAATATACCAGGCGCAATCTATCGTGCCGCTCATGGTCCTGAACGAACCATTGTTTTTGTCAGCGACATGGTTGCGGAGATTACCGGCTATTCGGCTCAAGATTTTCTCAGTCATCGTCAAAACTATGCTCAGTTAATCCACACCGAAGACCGCTCATCCGTCGCCACAGCAATCCAGCAGGCCGTCGAGACTCGTCTGCCATATAGCTGCGAATATCGTATTGTCCGCGCCGATGGGACGCAGCGTTGGGTTATGGACCAAGGTCAGGCCGTGTTTGACGCGGATGGCTATGTGCAGGCACTTGACGGGGTGATCTTCGATATTACGGCGCGTAAAGCAACCGAGGGTGCGCTTGAAGAAAGTCGGCGTAGTTTTGCCACCCTGATTAGCAACCTTCCGGGCATGGCCTACCGCCGCCACTTTGATGACCGTGGCGCGTTCGACTTTGCAAGTGAAGGTTGTGTTGAGCTAACCGGTTACCGGCCTGCCGAATTTGGCGCGTACGGCTCGATCCGATTCGCTGACCTGATCCATCCCGATGATGCGCTCGCCGTTCATAACGAAATAGCACTCGCCATTGCTGAAGATCGTCGTTTTACCACGATGTATCGGCTGATCGGCGCGAACGGCGTTGAAAAATGGGTTTGGGAGCGTGGACTGGGCATACGCGATGCTGATGGACAGTGCGCTGTCCTTGAAGGTTTTATCACCGACATTACTGAGCGCAAACAAGCGGAGCAGGCACTGGTACAGGCGAAAGATGCGGCAGAGATGGCCAACAAGGCCAAAAGTACGTTTTTGGCAACCATGAGCCATGAGCTGCGCACGCCGCTCAACGCAATCCTGGGCTATAGCGAGCTGCTACAGGAGGAGGCTATCGAAGTTGGAGCTTCTGCTTTGCTGCCCGATCTTCAGCGCGTCCATACTGCGGGCGCTCATCTCCTGACGCTGATTAACAATGTTCTTGATTTGTCGAAAATCGAAGCGGGCAAGATGGACATGCTGATCGAGCCATTTGTGGTTGCGGACCTGCTGTATCAAGTACAAGCCACCATCGAGCCGCACATGGCCCGTAACCAGAATATCTTTACCGTACATACTGCTTTATCAAAAGGCATTATGACAAGCGACCTCACAAAAGTACGACAGGTGCTGCTCAATCTGCTGAGTAATGCGGCGAAATTCACTCAGCAGGGTACTGTTACGCTGAATGTACACAACGAACGCGGCCCGACAGGTGGTTGGATTACGTTTGCCATATCTGACACGGGTATTGGAATGAACGAGGAACAGCAGCGCCGACTGTTTCGTGAGTTCACCCAGGCCGATGCTTCGACCACTCGTAGGTATGGCGGAACCGGATTGGGCCTTGCATTGTGTCGCCGACTATGTGAAATCCTTAATGGTACGATCACTGTCGATAGCACGCTTGGCCACGGCTCGACCTTTACCGTTCGCCTGCCGATGCAGCTTGAGCCGCCGCCAAACGCGTCAATTATCGATCCGGTCAGTCTTAGCGCGATGAATTAAGCCTTGATGCATTGCTCGTTGTGTTGTGCCGATCAGGGTACGTCCAGTCATTTGTGCAATCAGCACCATCACAAGACCTAGTCAACCACGACTTTCGCCCATCGATTATCTTCGCCATCATCCTTATACCACAATGCATCGTATGGCTGATCTTTGCGCAACTCCTTTTTGTTACGGTAGTACTGCACGGAAACCGCGTGCAGCGTACACCAAAGAAAGAGGATGTTTGTATGATTCGTATGCAGCGCCTGGTCCAATGGGCCGCAGCCGGCGCCCTAACCATATCTTTGCTGCCTCTTGGCACAGCACAGGCCAACACTCGCGCAGTTGGCGTTGGCACGCCATTTCAGGACTATTACACCAAGTATCAAGGCATTCGCGTTCTTGGCAATCCACTGGCGGATATGGAGCCAAACAATGGCCAGCCGATCCAGTATTTTGAAAAGGGCAGGATCGAGGACCACAGCAAGGAAACCAGCAACCCCGACTGGAAGTTTATGTACGGTCGGCTCACTGCCGAGATGATGGATCGCTACCCAATGGCGAGCGTTAATGCGACTGGCACGACATATGGCGAGCTGAAAACCGCGCACAATCAGAAAGAGCCGGCGCCTACGGGATTCAAGGGTGGCGTTAAGGCAACTCCAGATGGCGGCGGTATGTTCGTTCCCTACGATGCGCAACTCCGGCCAGCCAGTGGTTTTCTGGTTCCCAACATGTTCTGGTCCTACATCAACCGCAAGGACCTCTTTCCCGGCGGCTGGCTCCATGATGTCGGTCTGCCCATGACTCACGCTCACCATGCGACAACGGTCAAGAATGGCAAGATGCGCTACATCACCATGCAGGCATTTGAGCGCGCGGTGCTGACGTTCGACGGGCAAAATCCGCGTGAATGGCAGATAGAGCGCGGCAACATCGGCAGCGATATGTATGGGCAGCTTAAGGGCGGCGGTCCCGGCAACCAAGAAGTTGGACAATACGTCACTGACCAGACTCGCAAGTTCCTGCGCCGCGCCGGCGAAAATCCACGCTTTGCCGAAGTTGAGTATGTCGATATGCTGTCGTACCGAGCACGTAATCTGTATGTGAAAGGCGCGGTACGCGGCAGCAACTGGGTCAACAACATCCTGATGACCCAGGCCCAACAGCCAAATGGTGGTCCGCCGCCATGTCCCGACGGTAACGACGCGCCCTGCCGCATTGTGATCCATCAGGTCAAGGGCGATCGCGCGCAGGTGATTGTCCAATGGAGCTGGGTTGGCATTGCTGAAGGCCAGCGCTTGATGACCTATGTTCGGGAAGGCAACGACTGGAAGCTTGACGATGTTGTCGGCGTTGATGTAACGTGGGATGAACGTCTTGGCGGCTCGCTCCACCATGATGTTGGACGCTTCTTCTTCGCATGGCAAACCGGCGACATTGCACTCGCACGAGCCATGTTGTCGCCTGAGCTACAACAACAGGCCAAGGACAGCGCCCAGATCGCAACCATGATGGGCATTAGCACAACGCCAAAGATAGTGTATGTCGAGATCGAAAGCGAGCTGAGCGCGAAGCCCCGTAAAGGCATTATTCGCGTATCGCTGGGGGTACCCGGCTCCGGACTTTCATCGCGTCGTCTCGAAGTTATCGACAAGGTCGGCCCGCAAAACGTTTTCACCCAGATCACCCGCGTCATGCCCTAACATTTTGTTGATGTTCCACAGCGCATGGCAGTTAGCCATGCGCTGTGTTTTTTCTCCCACAATACTCGTCAATCTTTTCGATCAGACCGGTTATCGACAAAATGCAAAGCTCATTCGACAGCAGATTGCAGCAGTTCGAGATTGGCATTACGCAGACCGACCAGTACACTTTGACCGCTCTTATCTACGCGCAGCTCGGCATACTCCGCTGTTTCAAAAACAGATGCCTGTCCTTCTTGAAAGAAAAACGACTCAGCGCCGATGAAGATGCGGTTATCCGCTTGATGGAAACGCAGCAGGAACTCGTCGGGTGCGAGCGGCTGGCGCTGATCATGGAGGCGAATGTAGCTTGCAATGCCACGCTGATCACGACGAACAACGAGACCACCTGATCGTGGAAGATTTGGTTGATCCAGCTCGTCGCCCATCGCATATCGTAGCACCATGTAATCGCCCTGAATTAATGAGCGGGGATCAACGGGTGCCAGCTGCAAAAAGATAGGCTCGCCCTGGCTAAGCAGCCGCTCCTTACCCACAATCTCGACGTTGATCCAGCCCAGCGTTACCACGGCAACGAGCCAGAGAATAACAGTAAAACGGCTCATAACATAACCTCACGCGGCTCCGTTAAACGACCTGCTAGCCACCGAAGCCCAAAAAGCGCTATACCGCTCCCAATGAGCGCCAGCGACTTACCGAGCAACGTCAGCGACAACGTGTAATAAAAAGCGCTAATAAATACGGCAAGAAATACCAGCGCTAGTCCCAGGATTAGACGGTTCGCATGTTTGAAGCCGAGCAGCAGCACAATCAGCGCGGCAATCAATCCAGGCATGTCGAGCGCTGCCGTTGCCAAAATGATCGCAAACCCACCCAGTCCAGCCATGAGCTTGCGGTCAGCAACCGCATGGTATACTCGCAGCAGCCAAATCACCTGCATCATCAGAACGACCATCAATCCAAGCGTGGATAGCCACCAATAATGGACGTTGCCTTCGTCGAACACATGCAAGCTCACAAGTGCAAGCAGACCAAACGTCAGCCCATACGCAGCTGGTCGCGCTACGTCCTCCATCCGCGCAACAGCCAACTCTAGCTCGCGCTTCCACAAAAACACCGTGCCCAGGGCACTCATGACAATTAATGCATGGAGCAGCAGATCGGCCTCCCATTCAAACATCAGCACAATCAGCGCGGCAATGATTGCCATCACAGACAAAAAACGATGAAGCCGATCTGCATATAGGGTAAACAATAGAATTTGGAGGACAATGGCGGCAAGCGCTGCGACTGTAACACTATCGGCCAGAACGCCAATGCCGCCAACA
>JASKZZ010000061.1 GCA_030147335.1 Herpetosiphonaceae bacterium
ATAAATAGAGAGAGCTGCTCAATTAGGTACATGCAGCCATAACTTCCTGTAGTTCCGCACGTTTATACCATTAGCAGAGGGCCAAACGCTTTTATTCCCCAAAAACACTCCTTCGTCATCCAACATCGCCATCGTCAAGCCTGACGCGCCGAATTTACTTACGCTTGAGGTTTGCACGACGCCAATGAAAATACAACACAAACACATACAAGCTGTAGGCCTTGTGGCAAGCCTCGTTATTATACTATTGGCCGCCGGTTCTATTCGTGGTACATCAGTAGTTAGAAGTGAATCGGATCCAGTGCTGGTCGGCGCGGGAGATATTGCATCGTGTGATTCATCAGGCGACGAAGCTACAGCAGCGTTGCTGGATTCGATCGATGGAGTGGTGTACACCACGGGTGATAATGCCTACCCTGACGCGTCGCCAAAGGATTTTCGTGACTGCTATGAACCGTCGTGGGGGCGCCATAAGGCTCGAACTCGACCTGCTACCGGCAATCATGAATATCATGAGGAAGGCGGCGAGCCTTACTTCGACTATTTTGGCAGCGCTGCTGGGACAGCGGGACAAGGCTACTACAGTTACAATCTCGGAACATGGCATGTTGTTGTCTTGAACAGCGGCATTGCCAGTGACGCCTCGTCGGAGCAAGCTCAGTGGTTACGTGCCGATTTAGCGGAGGCGTCATCGAGATGTACAGTGGCGTACTGGCATCATCCGTTGTACAGCTCCGGCAAACATGGTAACCATCCACACATGCGGGACATGTGGCACATTCTGTATGAGCAGGGCGTGGATGTCGTCCTCAACGGCCACGACCATAATTACGAGCGATTTGCACCTCAAGATCCTTTAGGGCAGCCTGACACTGATGGAATACGTCAGTTTGTCGTCGGCACTGGTGGTGGCTATCATCAGGAAGAAACATTGACGATCCAGCCTAACAGTGAGGTTCGTAATCAGTCTACGTTTGGAGTGCTCAAGCTGGTCCTCCATCCAACCAGCTACGATTGGGAGTTTGTGCCGATTGCCGGGGAAAAGTTCCGCGACAATGGCAATGCCGAATGCGTTGCCGCGCGCACATTCCGCCAGCCCTCGCTAACAACGAGCCTTAGTCCTGCTACCATTGAGGCAGGCAGTTCCGCATTTACGGTTACCGTTTATGGCAATTTTTTCACTAAGAGCACGATTGTTCAGTGGAACAGAGAGGACCGTCCAACCACCTTCATCAACAGCACCCAGTTGTTGGTTAACATCTCCAGCGACGATATTGCTAGCGCAGGCACCGCAAACATCACTGTTATCGATCCCAAACGAAATCAGCCATCGTCAAATGTTCAAGAAATCGTTATTCGCCCGCATAGCACGGATAACCTCCTCGTTAATGGCGGCTTTGAATCGGATACTGACAGCGATGGCAATCCCGACAATTGGTGGAATAATCCCCGCGCTAAACGGCAGACCACCGTGGTACACAGTGGAAGTGCCGCGATGCAGCACTATGCAACTGACGACTCGTACTACATCGTCAGCCAGACCGTCGACAATGTCGCTGCTGGCGCTCCGTATGAATTTTCTGGGAGAGTCAATATTCCTCCGACCAGCGACACCTACGGCGGATTTTCACTCACACTTCACGTACATTGGCGCGACGGGAGCAAAAATGTACTTAGCACCAGCGTAGTTGAAGAGTTTACGGAGCCGACGAATGGGTGGCAGCAGGCCATAGCAAGTTTTGTCGCACCGGAAGGAACAACCAACGCGCAGGTGCAAATGGTCCTTAGTAGTATGAACGCGAACATGTATGTCGACGACTTTCTTTTCCGATCTTCAGCAGCGGTTGCTTCGAGTGGTTCGACCGAACCCAGTAACAATACGCCAGAGTCAATTGCGGAGTTTTTTACCGGTGGCGAACCGCTCGAAGAACAAACCGAAGTAGCAGCGGTACTACCATCTACAAATGAGGCTGCATCCGCTCCCCATATAGGCATGCATACCCCAGAAACAGCGGTCGCTCCTCCCGCGGCGACTACAAACACGCATACCCCGGAAACAGCGGTCGCTCCTCCCGCGGCGACTGATGAGCTACCTATTGATGAATTGGCTATTGGTGGACTGCTTGTGCTGGCTCTGCTACTCCAAATTGGAGGACTTAGCTTCATCGTCCGTGTTATCTCTAACACATAAGACGGACCGGGGTTCCTGCGAAGGTTTCACCAAGCAAAGGCTTGATTCAGTAGAGCATGTTGTAGGTGGACGTGGAGCTATCGTTATCGGCGTGTTTCGTCAAGTTGTCTCATTCCTGTGGCAGAAATCATAGATCAACGCCTCGTGTTGTGATTGTGTTACGCGTTTTATCAAAAATGCGATTTTCGGATGGATCACGTCCGTCAAAGCTTCCGTTGGTACTACCGGATGCCACACTTTGAAGTTGGCATACAAATCCGCACATGTTCGTGTTCCGCTACGATCTTCGGGCAACCCGCGATCAGGAAACAAAACGCCGTACCGCATCCTAGCGACGTCGAGCACAAGCGTCGCGCTGCATTTTCGTAACTCGGATGTCCCATCCTATCATAATAAATCCCAAATACCAGCTTATATGATCTAAAGCTAAAGTAGGATTGACAAACAACCGGATACTCTTTACCATATAATAGTTGCAACATTGAAAGTATTTTTATCATGAAACAATATACCGATAAAAACAAAGGTACAACTGACATGCCTTCGGTAACACAGGTTCTGCAAGAATTTTCGGCAGAGCTTATGAAGCACAACGCCGATGACATGATGCGTTTGTTGCGTCGAGTGGAGCTGTCAATGGCGCAGCTCGTTGCTTTACTCTTCTTGCACCGGCGAGGAGCTACATCGCTTGGGGATATTGGCAAGCATCTCAATCTTACACTCGGAGCAACCAGTCATCTTGTTGACCGCTTAGTGGCTGGCGGACTTGTTACACGCGTTGAAAATCCACTTGATCGCCGCCATAAGCAAATCACCCTGACACAAACAGGAATCACGATTGTCATGGATGCAAAGCAAGCACGCGTCGAAGAAATGGCGCGTCGACTGGTCGAGCTTCCGCCGGAATTGCTTAACCAGCTCGTCAACACGATGACCGACGTGATCGTGTATTTGCGTGACCATGATCCGCGCTCCAGCGACGAAGCTGCGCCGCCAAACCCATAAGCCTGACGGCAATTATTTCTAACACAGCATTTTGAGGAAACTATGGCTTCAACGACTCTTCGCAACCAAGAACAATCAATTCAAGGCGAGCGTATCGACTACGCTTCAATTTTATCGGGCCGGGCTAAGGCCGTTATTCTAGTAGGCGTCTTACTTAGCCTTTTTCTAGCAGCGCTGGACCAGACAATTGTGGCGACTGCTTTGCCGGCAATCGTTGATGATCTGAATGGTCTCGATTTGCTGTCATGGGTATCAACGGGATATTTGCTGGCCAGTACCGCCATGGTACCGATCTACGGCAAGCTCTCGGACTTGCTGGGCCGCAAGATTATTTTGCTGTGGGGCATCAGCGTGTTCCTGATCGGCTCGATCCTGTGTGGCATCGCAGGCAACATGATCCAGCTGATCCTGTATCGCGTTATTCAAGGCATTGGCGCTGCGGCGTTAACATCAACAGCGTTTGCGATTCCTGCCGACCTTTTCACGCCTGCTGAACGACCTCGCTACATGGGTATTTTTGGTGCGGTATTCGGCCTCGCAAGCGTCATTGGTCCTTTTGTCGGCGGCCTGCTTACCGATTACTTGAGCTGGCGTTGGACATTTTACGTCAATTTGCCAATTGGTTTGATTGCACTCGTGTTTATCATTACCAAAATGCCACGACTTGCCAGTGGTGTGCGCGCACCCATTGATTGGCTTGGAACGGCGCTGCTGATCACGAGCGTCGTACCACTGCTGCTTGGCTTAACGCTCGATAAAACCGTTCATAGCTGGACATCACCACTCATTTTAGGTTTGTTCACACTCGCGGCGATTGCAACCGTGCTATTCTTGATTGTTGAACGTCGTGTTCCATCGCCAGTTATTTCGTTGGGCCTGTTTCGGAATCGGACCTATGCCGTTGTGATTGCGGCGTCGGTGCTTAACGGCGCAGCGTTTTTCGCCGCGATCCTGTTTTTGTCGCTGTTCATGGTTAACGTCGTTGGAGTATCGGCGACAGCTGCGGGAACAGCGTTGATTCCGCTGACGCTGTCACTCGTTGTCGGCAGCATTTTATCATCGGCGCTTGTACAAAAAATAGGCCGGTATAAGCCGATTATTCTGGCCGGCTTCTCCATCATGATCGTCGGCTTCTGGCTGCTGTCACAGATGGGAGTTGACACTACGAGTTGGGGCGTGACGTGGCGCATGATTGTGTTGGGCTTTGGTATTGGTCCGGCGCTGCCACTTATGAACCTTGCGGCGCAAAATGCTGTGGCGCACGCCGACGTTGGCGCTGCAACCGCTAGCCGACAATTCTTTCAACAGCTTGGTCAAGCCTTTGGTGGCGCATTGTTCGGCGTTATTTTGACCACAACCTTATCAAGTCAGTTTACACAGAATTTCAAGCCAATTGTTGCGCAGTTGCCGACCGAGATGCAAAGCCGTTTTGATCCGGCGCAGTTACAAGGAGGCAGTCCCAGCGGTGAAGGTGCCAGCGTTGAGCGAGTTGATATTGGAACCCAGATCAGCGACGACATCAACGCCCAATTTATACAGCAGCGCGCGTTACTGACTGCCGCAATCCAGAACAACGATCCACAAGCTCAGCAAACGCTGCTCAACAACACACAAACGCCGGAGCAGCTCAAGTCGCTGCTACAAGGTGGCCCGGAAGCGCAGGTCCAGTCACAGCTTGATCAACAATATCAACAAATCGAGAGCGCGATCCGAAGTGGCGATCCGCAGGCCATTGCGACGCTACAGGCGAATCCAGAGTTTCCACAGGCGCTAAAAGATCAATTCAACCTGTCGCCGGAAGCGCTTCGTGATCCGCAGGTAGTTGATACAAGGTTGGAACGCATCAAGGCCGACCTCGATCAGCAAAAGCCAGCGATTGTAGCGCAAGCTCGTGAGCAAGCGCTCAGCCAGGCGATGCAAGGTCTTGAGACCGCACAGGTTGAGGCCCAAACGCGTGGGCAGGCACTTGGAACGCAGATCAACGA
>JASKZZ010000096.1 GCA_030147335.1 Herpetosiphonaceae bacterium
GAGTGCTGCCCCGGCTCTAACAATATGCTTTCAGTTGTTTTCATGTACATGGGTTCGCCAGAAATCAGCATTTTCAATAAACGCTTGCGACGGGTAGCCTGTTTGCACGAAAACGTTGTCGCTCACAAATGTGGTGCGGAAATCACCGCCAGCCTGGCAGCTATAGATAACAGTGGGCGTTACCGTCAACAAATGCTGGAGGCGAGCTTGGGTTGCTTGCAGCGTCGCTTGCGCCTGTTTGCGCTCGGTAATATCCTGTACCTGCGCGATAAAGTACAAAATATGTCCATGTTCATCCCGCACCAGCGACACGCTTAGCAGCACCCACACAACACGACCTGTCTTGTGGAAATAGCGTTTTTCCATTTCGCAAGAGCGAAGATCGTTCGCAAGCATTCGGCACAAGTACCCCAAATCGGTATCGAGGTCGTCAGGATGGGTGATTGATTGAAAGTTGGTCGTCAGCAACTCGTCGGGCGTGTAGCCGACAATATGGCACAAAGCACGATTAACCTGAAGCCACTGTCCTTCGCGACCAACCAGCGCCATACCAATCGCAGACTCACTAAACGCGCTACGAAAGCGCTCTTCGCTTTCGTAGCGCGCCGCCATTGCCGACTGCCGCTCCATAACTGCCAGCCGCAGCTCCAGCTCATCAACGACCACATCAGCAAGCTCGGCCAACGTGGCCTGTTCCCCATGGCTTAGCTCACGTGGAACAGTATCTATAAAGCAGAGCGTTCCCAAGTTTTCACCCGCCGCAGTTCGCAGCGGAGCGCCTGCATAAAACCGAATATGCGGCTCGCCGGTAACAAGTGGATTAGCAGCAAAGCGTGGGTCAACAGTGGCGTTGGGCACGACCATCACTGTAGAATGCAAAATCGTATGGCTACAAAACGACACTTCGCGCTTCACCTCACGATCCTGGACGCCATAACATGCCTTGTGCCATTGCCGATCCTGGCCCACCATTGAAACCAACGCCATCGGTACATTAAATAAACGAATGCACAACTTAGCGATGCGATCAAAGGCTGGTTCTGGTGGTGTATCTAAAACGGCATAGCGATCTAGCGCTTGTAGCCGTTGTCGCTCATTTGTTGGAACTTGAACTGTCATGAGTTTTTAGGCCTTTCAGCACCGTTTCATGCAAACGTCTAACAGAGTAATGACACAGTGCGACCGCATGAATATGGAGCGCGGGGTAGCTTTCAGAAGCTTGTCAATGTCGCAAACATAGTGTGCCATCCACAATCCACGCAAAAAGACCGACAGCATCCTTGATCGTTGCATACAATTGCAATAAAGGACGGCAGCAATCGGCGTGCGGAAGGCACTTGAATATTCATGTATCTCGGCAGCTCAAATAGCGTGTAACGGATGACTGACACGTATGTTTCTCGCATCGTGGCGGCGACCAGACATGACAGACTCGTGGGGGAAACGCTAGCGGGGAACAACATTATAGAGCGTCGCGGTGCCTCTGTACAGGAGGTCCAGGACAAAATGGCTGATCCTATCGGTTAGGGGCTGATGGAGGACTTATATGTGTAATGTACGAGAACGCTATGCTGCAGCCCAGCGAAAAAGTGCAAGGCTCTGAAGGGTGTGAACGACTTGGATTTGCCGTTCGCGCAAGACTTGCTATGATCTTCTTATACACGCGAGAGGACACCGGGTATGGCAAGCAGTTCTACAAGAAGTATTGGGGTTTTGACTAGTGGAGGCGATGCTCAGGGGATGAATGCTGCTGTGCGCGCCGTGGTTCGTACAGCCCTTGCACGTGGAATCGATGTGTACGCGATCTATGAAGGTTATCAAGGCATGGTCGAAGGCGGTAACCTCATTCGCAAGCTCACTTGGAACGATGTCGGCGGCATTCTTCACCGTGGCGGTACGATTATAGGCACGGCACGTAGCGCTGATTTTCGTACACCAACGGGACGACTAGCGGCTGCCCGCAATCTCGTGGAGCGTGAAATCGATAGCCTGATTGTTATCGGCGGCGATGGAAGTTTGACTGGCGCAAACATCTTTCGACAAGAATGGCCACAGCTGCTTGCCACGCTTGTAGAACAAGGTACGGTCGACTCCGCACAGGCGGCGCGGCACGATGAGTTGCGGATCGCGGGGCTAGTCGGCTCGATCGACAACGATATGTTCGGTACCGACATGACCATCGGCGCTGATACGGCGCTGCATCGTATCACCGATGCAATTGATGCAATTAGCAGCACTGCGGCCAGTCATCAGCGATCCTTTGTTGTGGAAGTTATGGGGCGGCACTGCGGCTATCTCGCAGTCATGGCGGCGCTGGCCACCGGCGCTGAGTGGGTACTGATCCCCGAAAGTCCACCCGACGTAGACGATTGGGAGGATGCAATGTGCCGGCGGCTCAAGGCAGGCCGCGAGGCTGGGCGGCGTGATACCATCGTGATTGTGGCCGAAGGCGCGCAAGATCGTTATGGCAAACCAATCAATAGCGATTATGTCAAACAAGTATTGGAAGAACGGACCGGCGACGACACACGGGTAACAATTCTTGGCCATGTCAAACGCGGCGGCAGTCCCAGCACCTTTGATCGCAATCTGAGCACAATCCTGGGCTATGCCGCTGTCGAACATCTGCTTGACATGGAGGGCGAGCCACAAGTTTTTGGCATTCGTGGCAACCGGATCACACGCACGCCGCTGATGCATTGTGTCAACAAAACGCATGCCGTGGCAGAGGCGATTGCAGCGCGCGATTAC
>JASKZZ010000113.1 GCA_030147335.1 Herpetosiphonaceae bacterium
ATCGTTTTCGCGTATGCACAATCAAAACATCGCTCCACGCCGCACAATCTTGAACGGTGTACGCTTATTCTAACGGAACATTCATTCGGCAAAACCTGAACCTATTTGTTTGCAAGGGCGTGTTAACCTTAGCAACAGCAAGCCGCTCGGATGCAACAGCACACACAGTAAAGGTAGAATACGCATGGCGTCCCTTCTCATACACCACGCCGATCTTCTGGTAACAATGGATGACGCCGATCAGCAGTGGGCAGACGGCGGCGTGTATATCGTTGATGGAGCAATCCAGCAGCTGGGGCCGTCGAACCAGCTTCCACAGCAGGCTGATCAGGTCATCAGTGCGCGCGGTATGATCCTGCTACCGGGGCTGGTTAACACGCACCACCACTTTTACCAAACCTTGACGCGCAACGTTCCCGCCGCGCAAAACGCCAACCTTTTTAGCTGGCTGCGCACGCTGTACCCCATCTGGGCGCGGCTCACGCCCGAGGCAATCTATATCAGCACAAAAATCGCAATGGCCGAGCTGATGCTTTCGGGCTGTACAACATCCAGCGATCACACCTATATCTGGCCCAACGGCGCGCAGTTGGACGATCAAATCCAAGTGGCGTTCGAGATGGGTATGCGTTTTCACGCGGCAAGGGGTTCAATGTCGGTGGGTGAGGCGCAAGGAGGGCTACCGCCTGACAGCGTTGTGGAGGATGAAGCGGCAATCTTACGCGACTCGCGGCGGCTGATTGAGCAGTACCACCAGCCAGAGCGCTTCGGAATGCTGCGGATTGTTCTCGCGCCCTGCTCTCCGTTTTCAGTCTCGCCTAACTTGATGCGCGAAAGCGTCGAGCTAGCACGCGCATACGGCGTTCACTCGCATACCCATCTTGCTGAAACACTGGACGAAGCGGCGTATTGCACTGCGACATTTGGACGCACACCGGTCGAGCTTGCCGAGGAGCTGGGTTGGGTTGGCGACGACGTTTGGCACGCGCATATGGTGCATCCGAGCAGCGCAGAAGTCGGGCAGCTGGGCCAAACGCGAACAGGCGTCACGCACTGTCCAACGTCAAATATGCGGCTGGCATCCGGGATAGCACCGTTACGCGGCTTACAACAAGCAGGGGTCCGCGTCGGTCTTGGCGTTGACGGCTCGGCCTCCAATGATGGCTCGCATATGCTGGCCGAAGCGCGGCAAGCGCTCCTGCTGCAACGTGTGACCGGCGACCCAGCCGCTATGACGGCGGTCGAGGCATTACGGCTTGCAACAAGAGGCGGGGCGGCAGTGCTAGGCCGCGATGACATCGGCTACCTCGCGCCAAACATGGCCGCCGACATCATCGGCTACCGGCTTGACACACTCGGCTTTGCTGGCGGCGCAGTCCACGATCCACGCGCCGCCCTCATCTTCTGCCAGCCGCCCACCGTCGATCTAAGTGTCATCAATGGCCGTGTGCGGGTGCAAGCCGGACAATTGCTAGGCATCGACGTGCCGGTACTGATCGAGCGGCACAACACGATCGCGCGGGCGCTGGTTCGTGGAGATCGCTTCTAACGACGTACCGATTTACAGCGCTTCAAAAACAATGTCCTGCGCGCCTTCCCATAAAACTAGCTTGCCAAGCACTGGCAAATGCTCGCGCCCCTCAATGATCGTCAGAAAATGATTTCCCGCCAACTGGCCCATTTTGCTGGCAAAGCACGCGCTGCCGTAGGGAAACAAGATTTCTGTCTCGCTGTATCCGCCGGGATAGAACAAGATGTCGCCGCGCGAGGGATGGCTGGTGTGGTTTTCGTAGCCGATGCCAAGCTCGAATTCACCCAACGGAATCCAGCACGCTTCACCACTCCATCGCGCATGAATCAGCTTTTGGCGATACGGTAGCAATTTGGCAAAGGCCGCGCATGTTTGGGGCGCGTCGGCCTCCATCTGAGCGGTGAATTGGAAAGGACCAGCAGTTATCCGAAGCATTGTCACAGGCTTAATTCCTCCTGAATATAGACGAGCGCATCATCGACAAATCGCCAATCAACCCTTGTTACACACGTCAATCATGATCCGCATAAATCGCGGCCAGCACGCGCTCCGGCGTCATCGGCTGTTGTGTAAGCCAAACGCCGACAGCATCATGGATCGCGGCGGAAATTGCAGGCGCAAGCGGTACCAACGGCATTTCCGCAACACCACGAGCGCCGTAAGGTCCCAGCGGATCGGCGAGTTCCAGTATCACCGGCACGATTTCGGTCGGCATGTCGAGCGAGGTTGGCAGCAGATAGGTGCTAAAGTGCGGCGTGAGTACCCGGCCATCTCGCATCTGGAAATGCTCCATCAGCGCGTAGCCCAGCGCCTGCGCGACACATCCCTCGATCTGGCCTTCGACCTGCTGCCGATTGATTGCCTTGCCTACATCATGAACGCTGATTACACGCAGCACTTGCACCTGACCTGTCAGCGTATTAACCTCGACCTCAACTGCTTGCGCGGCGTAGCCATAGGCATAATTTGGCCGTCCCGCTGTTGTGACCGGATCGAGCGGCGTTGTGGCGGGTGGACGATATTGCACCGAAGCGACAGCCGGACGCTCTTCGTCGTGCCATACTTGCAGCGCTTGGGCAGCGGCATCTTGAACCGCGCGCCCAGCCATTAGTGTCAACCGCGAGGCCGACGCGCTGCCGGCATTTGGTGCTTCGCTCGAATCGTCAGTAATCATCACGATCTTGTCCAGCGGCAGCGCCAATGTTTCCGCCGCGATCATTCGCATCGCTAGATGGGTGCCTTGCCCTACCTCTGCCGCGCCAACCCTGACATACGCGCACTCGATCTCTGCGCCGCCGTGCAGCTCAACGGCTGCGGTGGCCTGCTCGGGAAAGCCGAACGAGTAGCCGATATTCTTGATGCCACAGGCAATACCGATACCTCGTCGCAGGTGCGAGCCTTGCATTGAGGCGTTTCGACCCGCGACAAATGTTGTATGTCCGGGCAGTTTATCATCGCTGATTGGAGCGGGGCGTCGAAAACGCTGCGCCACCTCTTCCACACAACGCTCCAGCACCGGCAGCGCACTGACGCCTTCAGGCAATGGCTGCTGCGTCGGCTCAATGCTGCCTTCACGATAAATGTTGCGCCGCCGCATTTCAACCGGATCGATGCCGAGCGCGTGAGCCAGCCGCGTCACCATGATTTCGCTAGCGAACTGCGCTTGGGGCGCGCCGAAGCC
>JASKZZ010000136.1 GCA_030147335.1 Herpetosiphonaceae bacterium
TCTAGTGGTGGATCTGAACGCCGAGCTGCGCTTTCGTGAACCGGTGTTGCTGGCACACGGCTTAACAGGTTTCCTTTCCGACCATCTGGGCGTGCGGCTTACAGTGCGCTGGCATGCGAAAGCTACGGCACATGAGCCAGCATTATCACAGAGCTTGAAAGACTCAGGGCTTTGACCACTCTACGTTTCGTCGGCTAACCCAGTGCTAAGCGGCAGCCGAATGGTAAACGTGCTGCCAACTCCTTCATGGCTTTGCAGTGTTACGGTTCCATTGTGGCGCTCAACGATCTCCCTAACCAAATACAGACCGATACCAAAGCCGCTGATCTGATGCTCGCCTACGTTGTCGGCGCGATAGAAGCGTTGGAACAAGTGCCCTTGCGCGTTTTGGGGAATACCAATCCCCTGGTCGGTGATCGTTAGGCGTGCGTTATTTTGCTCCCGAACAAGCTCGACGGTCACGCTTCCGCCGGCTGGACTATACTTGACCGCGTTTTGCAGCAAGTTGGCAATAACTTGTTCCAGCCGTCGGCTGTCACCTTCGATCATGAGTGGGGAGGTGGGCAGAATGAGTTGAAGTGTATGCTGCTGAAGCGTCGGCTCGAACTCAATTGCCATATGTTCGACAAGCTTGTTAAAGTTGAGCGGCGTAGGTTCAATTGTGAACATGTCCATTTCAATCCGAGATAATTCCAGCATGTCGCCGACCAACTTTTGTAGACGCTGGCCCTGGGTTGCAATTGCGCCAAGCGCCCGTTGGTCACGCTCGCTCATCGTTGTATCACGCTTGGCCCGTCGCAGCAGCATCTCGGTGTACCCAAGGATGCCGGTAAGCGGGGTACGCAGTTCATGTGATGCAATGGCGACGAATTGATCACGGGCTTGAATCGCGTCTTGAGCAGCGCGGTACAACCGTGCATGGTCAATGGCCAACGCGGCACGATCCGCCAACTCCTGCACAAATATCTGATCATCTGTCGTATAAGGATGCCCGGGCGTGTCACGTGAAATCGCAAGCGTGCCAATTACCTGGCCTTGTATTCGTAGTGGCACAATCATAAAACTATGAACGCCCACCTGTTCAAGATAAGGCAAATATTCTTTTTTGATCGAATTACGCAGCAGATCGGCGGGAAACTCCGGTAGCAGCATAGGCTTGCCCGTCTGAATCGCCAATCCGTTAAGCCCTTCATCCGCGCGTTGCGGCTCGCTTGCAAGCATGTCACGAATGATGCCGAGATGTACCGGATTTGTATGATACACGGCCTGCGTTTCCAGCCACTGCCCATCTGCTGACAACAGTCGTAGTACAGTTGCATCGCCCACTGCCTCAACGATTGAACGGGCGATTGTGGTTAATAGCGTTGGTAGGTCGAGACCGGCTGCGGCAAAAGCCGATGAAGCCTGCGCGATAGCATGAAGGCGCGCTGCCTGACGCCTTGTTTGTTGTTCGGCACGGCTGACTTCACTGTAGAGCAGCGCATTTTCAATCGCAAGGGCAGCGCGATGGGCAAGTTCCTTGCCGAATAAAAAGTCGTCTGTGTTGTACCGTCGCTCCGAATCATTGGTTGTCGCGAGGGTAATCACTCCTAGCGTGCGATCTTGAACGATCAACGGCAGCAAAATCGCGGACTGTGGCCCAAGCTCTCGCAGCAGCCGCAGATGCTCGGCATCACGCGCGGCAGCTTCCAGCTGCCAATCTTCGGTAACTTCGGTTAACGTCGCTATGCCGGAGTGTAGGATTTTGGGCACGCCATACGTCATCTTTAGATCGGGCGGATATTGTTCTTGCAGCAGGCGTATGGTTGATTCCTTCGCGGGATTAGCATGCGCCGTTTCAACGCGTCGAACTTGTCCGTCGGCATCGACCACATCAACCAGACAATAGTCGGCGAGTGCCGGTACAAGCAGGCGCGCAAGCTTCCGCAAAATTGTTTCGTATTCCAGCGACGACGACAAAATGGTGCTTGCTTCTACCAAAAACTCAAGCCGCTGCTGGGCTTTTTCCGCAGCCGCACGTGCTTGCTGCGCCTCACGATACAGCCGCGCGTTATCGAGTGCTACGCCGGCCCGACGTGCAACCTCCTCCATCAGTGTCACGTCCGCCGCAGTGTAGCGGCGCCCCGAACCTGCGCTGATGATTGCGATCGCGCCAACGACACGGCCGCGAGCAACCAGTGGTACAAGTATGGAGGAGCGGATGTCGGATTGCCGAAGCCGTTGTAGCATTTCTCCGGGAGGCACTATCGCTTCGAGCAGTGCGTCGGAAATATCCGGTAATAGGGTCGTGGTGCTGCTACGAATAACGTTTGTGATAGGTGAGTCATCGTCGGCATCAATCGCATACAGCTGGACCTGTTGTAAGGACGGCTCATGAGCCACGTTTGCACATGCTGTTGCAACGTGGCGGATGCGATGATCACTCTCGACCATGTACATTGCACAAAAATCGGCCAGATATAGCACGGCCAATTCCGACACGCGGTGCAGAATTGTTTCGTAATCCAGTGAAGCCCCAAGCGAAACGCTGGAGCGTGCTAAAAACTGAAGCGCTGTCTCGTTCCGCTTCCGTTCGGTAATATCTGTGTTAACACCAATCCATTTGGTGACGATACCGTTCTCATCGCGGACAACTGTGCCACGATCCATACAAATGCTGTAGGAGCCGTCTTTACGCCGCACACGATATTCTGCTTCGTAGGGCTGGCCGTGAGCGATGTGTTGCTCTGCTACAGCCATAACACGAGCTTGGTCCTCCGGATGAATCAGTTCAAGCCAGTCGTTAAGGGTATGCGGTGTTTCATCAGCACTGTAGCCGAGCTGACTTGCTTTGTTGCCGAACCACTGTAGCTTGCCCGTATGAGAGTCGGACTCATAAATAACATCGCTGGCTAGCTGCGCTGCAATCCGAAAGCGTTCTTCAGCTTGTCGCAGTTCAGCTTCAATCTGCTTGTGCGCGGTAATATCATTGATCAGCGCCACAAAGCCAATCGTCTTGCCATCTCCACCGATATCCGGGGTGTATGTAGCACGGATCCATCGCAAGCCAATATGTGTATAGTTAAGCTGGACCTCGTAACTTACGGTCTGTCCTTGTAACGCAGCTTCTATGTGATGTTTGATAGAACTGTACGCTGACTCTCCTAGTACCTCACGCACGTGCCGGCCTAGAATGCGTGTGTTGGGACCAAACCACTCAGCGTAGGCCTGATTATTGAATTGGTAGCATTGATTTGCATCAACATAAGCGATCAACGCAGAGGTTAGCTCAGCAATCATTCGTAGACGACCAACCTCGACGTTCCCCAATCGTGTTTGGACTTTGCCTGGTATTTTTGTGTGAGCAGCGTCAGGTTGAGATAACTCTGTCTGAAGGATGTGGTTTGTCGAGGATGTGGTCGATATCGATCCATCCTGTGGCAAAAGCTGATAAACCCCGGCGAATGCATCCGCGATCAGCTGCTGGTGTTCGGGTAGGGCTGCCTTGAGACGAGCGTGCGTCTCCGCAATACACCTGCTTATCGTGGCTGGATCGAGTGGTAGGCTGCTGGCCACTCCGTGTACTACGTTCGTATCACTCATAGCGCGTGTCGGTCTATCCCTACGTTGTTATGTATGTAGTGTAGTGTACATGCACTTGCATTTTTTGTGGCGACGCATCAAGGCTGCGCGTTTTTTACCAGCCTTGTATGCTGTTCTGATACTAGATGCTTAATCAATCCCAGCTGTGCAATGTTGTCGAGCTGTCTCACTGGTATCGCAAAAAATTGCAATGAGTTTGTTGGCGGCCCTGCTCCTACTTTCGCCTGCCGATGTAGTACAACATATCTTCGCTCGTTTCCTCGCCCATAAACTCCCATGTTAATGGAGCTACCTTCTGGTACAGAGGAACGAAGTGTTGTTCAAGGAATTGGTAAAGAACTGCTTTGTCAACAAGCAGAGGATGCGCGGCATCATACAGTGTTGCAGTCCGCTCCTTGACATCAGCATGATTGTAGAGCTTGTCGTGGAATACCAACATAGCGCCCGAAGGCATGACAGCCAAAATGTTTTGGAATACCTGCTCTATATCGTAGCAATGCTCAATCACATTCAAGATGACCACCAGATCATAGGTGCGGTCGGTTGGCATTGTTTCGATTGGCGCGGCAATCAGTTCCTTGATTGGTATTGATTGTGTAGATGTTCGCTGGCGTAGACGTTCGGTACGCGAACGTTTGAGAACGTCGGGCAGGCGTCGCTGGAGAGCACGTTGAACTCGTGCGGGCAGCGAGCGGGAGCGATATGTGTCCACGATGAGTGAGTCGCGGGTGTAGGCGCAGTGCGGATGGTCCAGGTAATCGTTGATTAACGGGTCAAGCAGCGAGCAGGCGGTGATGCGGCAATGATTGGCGATTAGCCGGAGATTTGTGAATGGCCCGCATCCTAGCTCGATTGCCGACGTATAGGTAGCTTCACCAAGTGCGCGGTAGTTATCGAACGCGGCGCTATGCTCTTCATTACGGTCGTCTTCACCTTGAATGCCAAGGATCATCCAATGTTTTCGTTCTGCCGTTTGCGCCGTCCGC